>JBBRUO010000004.1:0-29894 GCA_038247725.1 Gemmatales bacterium | reverse complement strand
CGGGGTGCGTGCGTACATCGACAAGCAACTCGCCGAGCGCGGGTTCCTCGTCGAGCGGCGCGAAGTCGATGAGATGAGCGACCGCGAGAAGGACCGCTACAAGAAGGAACTGAAAGCCGAGGCCGCCGAGCGGAAGAAGCTGGCGAAGGACGCCTGGGCCGCGTACCAGACCGCGCACATCGTGACTTTGGGTGACGGCATCTGGTGGAGCGACGAAGCCAAAGAAGACAAGTGGGACACGCCCAACAGCGAGGAGCGCGCGGCCGAGAACGAGTTGCCGACTCTCGACTCGCCGAAGCAGTTGGCGGAAGCGCTTGGCGTCACGATCATTCAACTGCGCGGCCTGTGCTACCACCGCGACGCGGCCACGAAGTTGCACTACGTCCGGTTCACCATCCCGAAGCGGGACGGCACCGAGCGGCCCATCTGGGCACCGCTGCCGGTGCTGAAAGCCGCCCAACGGTGGGTGCTGCGGAACATCGTCGAGCGGCTGCCGACGCACGGCTCGGCGCACGGGTTCCTGGCCGGCCGGTCCATCCTGAGCAACGCTGACGTTCACAAGAACAGTGCCGTCGTGGTGAAGA
Organism: Gemmatales bacterium; assembly: GCA_038247725.1. GTDB lineage: Bacteria > Planctomycetota > Planctomycetia > Gemmatales > Gemmataceae > JALHQU01. The sequence continues at coordinate 29,310 of JBBRUO010000004.1, read as the reverse complement.
TGGACGTCGAGCAGTTCTTCCCCACCGTGACGTGGCGGCGGGTGAAAGGCGTCTTCCGGCGGGCCGGCTACCGCGAGCAAATCAGCACGCTGCTGGCCCTGCTCTGTACCGAGTCGCCACGCGAGATCGTGGAGTTCGACGGCAAGACGTACTTCGTATCCCTGGGAACGCGGTGCCTGCCGCAGGGCGCGCCGACCAGCCCGGCGATTACGAACGCCCTCTGCCTGCGGCTCGACCGCCGCGTCACCGCGCTGGCCGCGAAACTCGGCTGGCGGTACACGCGGTACGCCGACGACCTGACCTTCAGCCGCGCCAACGGGTCGGCCGATGCCTCGCCCGCCGCGCTCATCAAGATCGTGACGAAGATCGTGCGGGCCGAGGGGTTCCGCGTGAAGGGGTCGAAGACGCGGCTGCACCGCACCGGCGGCCGACAGACCGTGACGGGCCTCGTAGTGAACGGCGACGCCGCCCCCCGGACGACCCGCGAACTCCGGCGGCGAATTCGCGCGGCGGTTCATAACTTGGAGAAGGGCCAACCCCTGCCGGAGGGGGAATCGCTCGCGCGGCTGCAAGGGTACGCGGCGTACATCGCCATGACCGACCCGAAGCGAGGCCGCGAACTCCTCGACCGGCTCGCGCCCGTCAGCGCCACCGGGGACGTGTGACGCCCCACCGGCGGGTCACTTCCGCCGGCGGAGGGCGTCGATCTTCGACTGAATCTTCGCCGCGTCCGCCTCGACGGTGCCGAGCGGTTCGGGCTTGACCGTCTTCTCACGGGTGTAGCCGACGTGCCTCATCCACGCCGCCGACCGCAGTTTCCGCTTCTCGTCCACCAGCTTGAACAGCGGGTCCGCCTTCACCGCCGCAACGCTGGTGTCGGGTACCGTCACCCCGACGGCGGCGAGCAAGGTCTTGGCCACCAGCCGGTGCCCGTCGTCGCCGTAATGCACCTTGTCCCCGGCGAACGGCTGTTCGCTGGCGTCCCGCGCCGTCCGCATGGCGGTGTGCAGGTCGATCACCGTCACGCCCGGCGTCTTCAGTTCGGTCATCCACTTGGCGTACTCGGCCATCACCGCGTCGTAGTTGAACTCGTCCCCCTTGGGGGTGAAGTCGTAGATCGGCGGGGTGAGCAAATACAGTTGCTTCACCCCGGCCTTCTGACATCGCTCGACCAGTTTCGTGACGCCGTTCTGGAACGCCGTGAACCGCTCCTTGGTTTGCGGCTGGTAGATGCCGTCGTTGATGCCGTAGCAGGCGAACACCACGTCGGGCTTGGACTTGTCCAGCAGTCGGTCGAGCCGCTCGAACAGGCACGGGCGGGGGAACCGGCCGCCGGCGTGGCCGTCCTCGCTCAAGCCGGAGAGCGTCTCGCTGGCCAGCCCGAGGCCGAGCACGTCGAAGTCCTGGTCGGGGTGCAGCTTTTGCAGGAAGTACGCGGCGAACGAGACGTACCCGCCCGCCTGGGTGTTGCTGTCGCCGAGGACGACGACCCGCTTGCCGGCGAGGGAATCGCTTTCCGCCGCGGCCACGGGGCCGACCGCCATCGCGCCCGCGACGAGCGCGAGGATGAACCGGGACATCCGCTTCCTCCGAGTGGGAGAGTGTCGGACCGACCGGGCGAGCCGCCCGCGACCGACTTCCCCACTTGGTATCGACTCGGCCGACGAAGTGACAGGGACGATATGAATCTTAGACGCGCGCGCCCGTCGCCGACGACTCGCCCGAACGGCATTGTCAGCGGGAGTGTCTGGGAATCGAACCGGCGGTTGATTTGTCTGCGAATCCCGGCAATTCGCAACAAGAGGATGACCCGGCGACGCGAACTCCGACGCAACACCAGGATGCGGGTCTGCTGGAGGCTCTTGTTCGCGGCGATCCTGACGCGGATCGGGCGGTTGCGGCGGGCGTTCGACTCGGGATGACGCCCGGTGAGTCCTGATGGACAAGCGGAAACGTGGATCGGGCGGGCTCGCCTGCGGGGCAGGTACGCCTCCACGGTCGTTTTGGGGAGTCGGATCGGGCTGAAGGCGGGGGTCTGAAGGTAGCGGAGCGGGTCCGGGTCGCCCAACGGCGTCCCATTCCGATCTCGGCGGGGGAAAAGTGCTTGACTGGGGTCGAGAGCGAACAGATACTGGACCCGAAAACCAGTCCAGATCTCCCGAGACCCAGTCATCTGGGAAAGATCGGATGAGCAGGCGTCGCCGGAGTTGTCGAAGGCGATCGATCGCGTCCGCGCGATGTCGGCCGCCGAAGGGCGGGAGTAACAACCGTTGGAACTCCAGCCCCGTTCGCCTGGATGTTCCGGAGGGCCGCTCCCATGCGCCTGTCGAAGTCCGTCGGGTGGGCCGTGGCGCTCGCCGTGACCGTCCAGTCCGTTCCCCCCGCGTCCGGACAGGCGGGAAAGAAGCAGCCGCTGATCGCGGTGTCATTCCCACCCAAACTGCCCGCCGGCAAGGCAGTGGTCACACACACGGGCGCGGAGTTCCTGACGCCGCCGGCGACGCTACTCAAGGGCGTTGCGGTCGCCAAGGCGGCCCCGACGGTGGACTTCCTCTACTACCCCGGTCAGGACTACGAAGGCAAGCCGTGGTCGAACTGGGGGGACAGCCTCGCCGTCAACGGCAAGTACTACGCGAGCATCGGCGACCACCTCGCCCTCGGCGGAAAGGGGGCCGGCCCTCACGGGAACGGCACCGGTTTCGTCTTCGAGTACGACCCGGAGAAGAAGACCTTCCGCAAGCTCCTCGACACGACGAAACTGCTCGCCCTGCCGAAGGACCACTACGCGCCGGGCAAGATTCACAGCCGGCTCGACCTGGGCAGCGACGGCTGGCTGTACTGCGCGACGCACCGCGGGTCCACCACCGTCACCGCCGACAAGAACCACTACGAGGGGGATTGGGTCCTCCGCTGCGACCCGAAGTCCGGCAAGAGTGAGGTGGTCGTTCGCGGGCCGGTGCCGAAGCACTGCATCCCCGCGAGCGTCCTCGACCCGGAGCGGATGATCTTCTACGGCGGCACCGCGCCGGGCACCGACGCGGTGGACAAGGGCGTCCGCTTCTTCGCCTACGACATCAAGAATCGGAAACTGCTGCACGCCGGGCCGGACGGGCCGGGGCGGTGCATGATCCTCGCCAAGTCCAGCGGACGCATCTACTACGTCCCCGGCAAGGAAGACGGGGCCGGCCAACTCGTCCGCTTCGACCCGGCGAAGGGCGACGCGCCGGTGAAGATCGACGCCGTTCTCGGCCTCCGCGCCGCGACGCAAGAGACGCCTCAAGGGATCGTCTACACCGTCTCTCGGAGCGGCAAAGGCGCAGCGACGCTGTACGCCTTCGACACGAAGACGGAAACGGTGGCGGAACTCGGCCCCGCGGCGGTGGCGTCGAACACCTACATCACGTCCCTCGACGCCGATCCGACCGGGCGCTACCTGTACTACATCCCCGGCGCGCACGGCGGCAGCGAGCGGGACGGCAGCGCGGTCGTCCAGTTCGACACCAAGACCAAACAGCGGAAGGTGATCGCCTTCCTGCACCCGTACTTCAAGGACACGTGCGGGGCGACCCTCGCCGGGACCTTCAGTTCGGCCGTCGATCCCAAGGGCGACAAACTCTACATCACCTGGAACGTGAACCGTGGCGGCAAGGTGTGGGACTGCTGCGGGTTGACCGTCATTCACATCCCCGAATCCGAACGGCCGTAGGAGACGCGACCATGCCCGGACCATTCCGCTTCCTGTACCTGGCGACGCTGCTGGTCGCGTTCGCCGGGAACGGTCGCGCGGCCGATTACCCGTTCGTATTCAAGGACGTCGGCGAGTCGGCCGGCCTCTTCCCGGCGCTCGAAGGCATTCGCGGGCACGCCGCCGCGTGGGGCGACGCCGACGGCGACGGCTGGCCCGACCTGTTCGTCGGCACCTTCCACAACTCCGGTTCCAAACCCGGCGCGCTCTTGTGGAACGAGAAGGGGCAGTTCCGCCTCGACAAGCAGCCGCACTTGCACACCTCCGGCCTCGGCAGCGGCGCGCTGTTCGTCGATCTGGGGAACACGGGCCGGCTCGACCTGTACGTCTCGCACTGCGCCCACGGGAAGGACGGCGTCCTCGCGGCACCGAGCCAACTGTTCCGCAACGACGGCGGCGGCAAGTTCACCGACGTGTCAAAGGGGAGCGGGGCCTGCCCACCGGGGTTCGAGGGTCGCGGCGTGGCCGCGCTCGACTTCGACGGCGACGGCCGGCTCGATCTGCTCGCCTGCGAACAGTATTACTCGCCGAAGGTGAAGACCGGCCCGGCGCTCTATCGCAACAAAGGGGATCACACTTTTGAACAGGTGTCCGAAGCGGCCGGGTTGCCGGCGGGCCTGGGCGGCCTGGGCGTCGCGGCCGCCGACGTGAACGGCGACGGCTGGCCCGACGTGTTTCTGACGAGCGGAGCCGGCGAACACCGGCTTCTTCTCAACGACGGCAAGGGGAAGTTCCGCGAGGCACCGGGGACACGCGAAGTCTTCCGCTGGAAACTGACCGGTGCCGAGGATGCCCCGGCCGGGGTCTGCATCGCCGACCTCAACCGCGACGGCCTGCCGGACATCGTGATCGGCCACCACTTCAAAAGCCCGTGGACGACCCCCGCGCCGATTCGCCTGTACCTGCACCGCGGCACCAAGGACGGCGTGCCGAAGTACGAGGACGTGACCGCCGCCGCCGGCCTGGCCCCGCTGGCGATGAAGGCCCCGCACGTCGAGATTCAGGACTTCGACAACGACGGCTGGCCCGACATCGCCGTCAGCATCGTCAAGTTCCGCGACGGCAAGCCCTACCCGGTGATCTACCGGAACCTCGGCGTGAAGGACGGCATCCCCCGCTTCCGCGACGACGCCTGGGCCGTGAACGACTTCCCCACGGCCGAGGACAAGGCGCTGAAGCGATCGGGGCCACTCTTCGACAAGATCCTCAAGGAGAAGAAGGTCATCTACATGGCTGCGGGGCCGTCCGCCGACTTCGACCGCGACGGCCGCCTCGACCTGTTCCTGGCCAACTGGTGGGTGGAGTCGCGGTCTCTGCTGCTCCGCAACGAGACGCCTGGCGGCCACTGGCTCGATGTCCGCGTCGGGGGCAAGGAGGGCGTGAACCGCATGGGAATCGGCGCGAAGGTCCGGGTTTATCCGGCGGGCAAACTCGGTGAGGCGACTGCCCTGCTCGGCGAGCGCGAGATCGCCATCGGTTACGGCTATTGCTCCGGCCAGGAAGCCGTCGCCCACTTCGGCCTCGGCAAGGCGGACAAAGTGGACGTGGAAGTGATACTGCCGCACGGTAAAGGGACGGTCGTGAGCAAAGGGGTTGCGACGGACAAGGGGCTGGTGGTGACGCCGTGAGGCCGTTGAACACTGCCGGATGCACATCTACTCGATTCAACGGCGTGACCCGTCGGACGGGGCCGCCCGTCGGGGTGAGCCGTTTGTCCGACGGGACTTCCCAGAGGTGGATGGTACACCCGTCCCGAACGCAGACGACTGGGATGAACCGCTAATTGGTGGCGACGATGACGAAGTCCCTGGCCCCAAAGATTTGTGGCTTCTTCAGCTCGCTCTCCTTATCGCCCGCCGTCGCTATGCACCGCCAGCCAGATCGTCGGCTCGTCCGGCGTCGTCCACTCGACCCGGTGCTTCCTGCGGGCCGGGATGGTCACGAAGTCGCCCGGCTTCATCTCGACGGTTTCCTCCTCGAAGCGGAGCCTCGCCGCCCCCTTCAGCAGCACGACCCACTCGATTTGTTCCTGATCGTACCAAAAGCCTTCGGGTGAAGTGTGACCGTGAGAGACGATCCGCTCGATGCGGACGTGGGCGGCTTCGAGCAGCGTGACGATAAGTTCGTGGGGCAGGTGGGCCGGGAGGTCGGCAAAGAGGTTGGCGGGTGTCATGGCTTCGGCTCCTTCGGACTTTGGCCCTTCATTTTCGCCACGAACTCCGAGTCGTCGCCGCCGTGGAAGAAGATCATGCCGTGCAGTTCGTCGCCCTTCACGACGGCCCACCCCCGGCCCTGCGCCGGGTCCATCTCGTCGGTGCCGTCCCAGGTCCACTCGACGGCTGGCTCTCCCTCCCGTGTCGTCGGCTTGCCGTCCATTTGGCCGTGAACGAGATGCCGCCAGGAGCGCACGATGTCGAGTTCGTCATCCGAACCGTGAGCCGGGTTTTCATCGACGAACGCCTCGATCAGCGGGAGGTTGGCGTTCAAGGCGTCCCGGACCTGGAGACGCACCCCCGGCGAGAGGGCGGCGAATTCGTCCGGCGAAGCGAGCGTGTCGGGAATCACTTTCAGGCGCTGGTTCACGAAGAACAGGAGCGCCCGGTGGAGTTTGAAGAACAGTTCGAGTTCGTGGGGTTCGAGTAACTTCGGTGTTCACCATTCCTCCTGAGCGATGATGAGCTCATCTCGATTCACGCATCCACCCGTCCACTCTCTCCCAGGCGTCACTTCCTGATGATCTTGGACCGCTTCTCGAACAGTTCGAGCCATTGCAGGAGGATGGCGTCCCCGATTGTCTTCGACCGGCGAAGTTCTTCGGGCGGCTTGCCCCAGTAGAAACTGACCCACCCGGCTGCATCCTGACCCGACCGGCTGATGAACTCGTCGAGTTCCTTCGGCGAGCACTTGAGCGGGAACGTCTCCTCGACGACGACCGGCTTGCCGACCGAGAAGCCCTTGAGAGTCGCCGCCGCCTCGTCGAGTTTCCCGGCCTCAGGGTACAAGTGGACCGACACGAAGTCGAGTTTCCCCGTCACCTTCTCGGGGACGAAACCCGAGGTCAGCCCCTTGCGGTCCAAACTCCAGTCCACGAGACCCACGGTGACGAGGTGGCGCTTGTCCACCTTGCGGACGGCGGCGACGAGGTGCTCGACCCACTGCCGGGCGATGTCGGTGCGTGGTCGGTCCTTCTGGTCCAGCGTGACGAACTGGACGAAGTGCTTCCCCCCGAACGCCGGGCCGAGCCACTCGCCGTCCTTGCGGCGTCCGCCCGGCACCACCGGCTCGTTCATCAGGTCGTAGCAGAAGATGGCTGGGCTGTCGGCACACCGTCCCGCCACGGCTTCCCAGAACCGGGCCTGCACGTCCCAGCGGTCCTTCTCGGCCAGTTTGTCGTACCACGCTGGCACGTCCTTCTTGTGGTAGCAGCCGAGGCCCGTCAGGTTCAGGTCGAGGCCGGTGGTCTCGGCCAGTCGGACCAGCTTCGACAGTCGGTCGAGCGCCTTTTCGTTGGGCTTATCGGCGGCTTCCATGAACTTGCCGAGTTGCAGGTGGACCCGCACGACGTTCGCCCCGAGCTTCTTCATCTGGGCGAAGTCGGCCTCGACCTTGGGCCACTCGCCCTCCCAGTAGTCCTCGAGCAAGCGGCCTTTCTCGTCGTGGTCGTAATTGAAGCCCCACGGGACGAACGGCTTTTCAGAGGGTTGCAGCACGAACCCTTTCTTGTCCTTCGAGACCTCGATCCACGGCAGGTCGGCTCGCCACTCCTTGTATGCAGCGGCGATGTCCGCCTTGCCCGAGTGGACGAGGACGCCGAACCGCAGCCGGAACGTCTCCCCCTTTTTCACGACGACCTTGCTCTTCTCGCCCTTGGTGAAGGCGTTCTGACCGAACGGGTTGGCGACGAGCACGCCATAGTCTCGGGCGTGGAACCACGAGCGGCGGAAGTTCTTCGGGTCCGGCATGAGGGTGACGCCCACGGGCTGGCTGTCGATGATGCCGCCATAGTCGCACCAGTCCGCCTGCTTGCCCCAGACCTGCTTCTCGTTCTTCGAGCCGACGTTGTTCAGGATCTGACCGCCGTTCTTGACGACGAGCGGGGTGGCGACCCGGACGCCGAGGCCCATCTCCTCCTGATCCCCGAACGAGAAGTCCTCGGGGCCGGTGAACTCCGAGGTCCAGTCGATCAGGTGGCCGCCCGGTCGCACGCCGATGCTGATCCGGCAGACTTCCTCGCAGACGGTCTTCTCGCCCGACACGTACCGGTTTTTGACCGCGAAGCTGCCGCCGTCCTTGCTCGTCTTCGGCTTCTCGACGAACTCGACGTGCGTGACGGTGCCCTTGTTGCGCCAGAAGTCGGCCCCACTTACGTCGCCGAAGGCGAGCCACAGGCCGGGGTGCATGGCGGCGTGGTCGGTGGCGTCCTTGCCCTCGACGGGCGGGTGGCGGCGTGTGACCTCCTTCCCGTTGGGGGCGTGGAGGTGGGCGAAGTACGGACGCAGGACGTTGCGATCCTGCCAGACGTAGGTGACGAACGGTTTGCCGTCGATCTGGATCTCAAGGCTGGCGTCTTTCTGGTCGAACGAGACCGGTGACTGTGCTCGGGCGATGCCGGGGACGAGCATGGTGATGGCAAGGAGCAGTACAACTTTTGTGTTCATGGTTCGTTAGCCTCCCCGTGTCCGCACGCTGCCTGGCGAAGGTGTGAACGCCAGCCGAGATGTGCAGCGCCCACCAGTTGAGACGCGCAGCATGGGGAAGGCAGTGTACCCGCTGCGGCGGGCGCGGGGAGAGGGGTTAAGGGGCGGATTGTCAGGCCCCAATAGAAATGTCCGCTTGCGGGGCCAGCGGGCGTCACCGTTTTCCGCCTCTTCGCCACGGGTGGTCGGCCGACGGCTTGTGGGGACTGGACCCGGACGACGGCCGTCGCCGCTTCCGCTTGCCCGTCTCTCGCTCCCTTCCCTCGCCAGCCTCTTCGGCTTTCTTCGCGTCGATCTCTCGATACCGCAGGCGGTGAGTCCCGAACCGCATCGCCACCGTCCCGTCCCGTCGCTCCTCGATCACCACCCGTTCGCCCCGCAACCCCGGCACCGCCGGCGGCAACAACTGGTCGTGGCGGTTCGCCCACCGCACCACGTCGTCGTTGCTCACCACCCGCTCGTGCCGCACCGACAGGACGGATGCCCGGTCGAACCCCCGACCCAACGCCCGATGACAGTTTGTTGTCACTCGTGGGGGGGCGGCAAAAGTTTCTGGCACCACGTCTCGGCCCTCGCAGCCACCGCTCAAGCAGGTCCATGTGCGTCTCGACCGTCGCCGTCGGCCGGGCGGCCTCGACCTGGGTCCGCTCACCGCTCAACACGCCTCGCATCACGGTTAACACATCCCGTTCACGACGACTCATCGGAACACGATCCGGTTCTTGTACCTCGTTCATCGAATGTCCCCCTGGGCCTGATCCAGACGGACATTTCTAACGAGTTAAGACCGGACATTTCTAATGGGGTTCAACACACCTGATCCAGTGCGTACCAGAAGTGGTTCAGTTCGACCGACGCATGACGGTAGTAAGTCCCCGGCGGACGCCCGGCGCGGTCGGCGAGAAACTGCCACATCGGGTTGTAGAACGTCGGATGGGTGTCGCCCTGCACCGTCCGTCGGTCCTGCCTCACCGCGAGTTCGCGGGTCATCAGCGCGTGGAAGCCGAGGGCATTCACCATCACGTCATCGAACGGGCTACAGTTGAAGTCACCGACGGCGACGGTGCGGTCGTGCCCCTGACCGCGTTCGCACTCGCGGAGTTCGGCGGCGATCCGGCCAACCACATCGGGCGAAGGCGTCTGCTGGCTCGGCAAGTGAACGCCGGCGAGCAGGATCGGGTCGCCCGTCGTCGGCCGGTACTCGTAGACGATCAACCGCCGGGTGGTGTCCGTAAATACGCCCACGAACTGGTTTGCGGGAGGGCCGTTGCGACGCGCAATCGATTCTCCCCGCGCGGAGGTGTGACGAACTGCTTCCCCCGCCGCCGTTCAGCGACGCCAGCAACTCGGCGTCCGTCTGCGCGCACTCGGCCAACACGACGACATCGATCGCGTGCGCCCGGACGAGGCGGGCGACGCGGTCGAGGAGGGGCTTCTTCTGCACGTTCCAGAACAGCACGGATAGCACGGGCGGCTCCGGGTCACACGCCCATCACGTTGTACCCGCAGTCCACGTACAGGATGTGGCCGGTGACGGCCGACGCCAGCGGGCTGCACAGGTACACCGTCGAGTCCGCCACCTCCTCCGGCGTGATCGCCCGCGGCAGCGGCGACCGGCTGGCCGCGTACGCGACCGACTTCTCCATCTCGCCAGGGCGGATGCTCCGCGCCGCCCGGCTCAGGTACGGGCCGGCCGAGATCAGGTTCACCCGGATGTTCTTCGCCCCCAGGTTGCTCGCCAGTTGCGCCGCGTCGATCTGCAGCGCCGCCTTCGCCGTACTCATGCCGCCGCCGTAGTACGGTACCACCCGATCCCCGCCCATGTAGGTCAGTCCGACGGCGCTGGCCCCGCCCGGCCGATCGGTCATGTACGGCTCGGCCGACCGCAACAGGCTGGTCAGCGAGTACGCCGAGATGCCCAGCGCCTCCATGTACCCTTTGCGGCTGGTGTCCTTCGCCAGTTTGGTAATCTCCCGGCTGAACGCGATGCTGTGAATGAGGATGTCGATGCCGCCGAACTCCTGGCCGACCGCGTTCACCATCCCGTCGATGCTGTAATCGGCGTTCAGTTTCGAGTATCGGCGGTCGGTCTTCACCTCGTCCGGCACGTCGGCCATGGTGTCGTAGCTGGCGTCGCACGGGAAAATCTTCGCCGGCTTCAGTTCGCCGCCGCCGTGGGGCAACTCGCGGGACTCGCGGTCGGTATCGCGGGTGAGGAAGCTCTCGACGATGCCGACCACGCGCGGATGGCAGGCGAGCACCACTTTCGCGCCGGCGGCCTGCATCGCCTTGGCGATGAACCAGGCGAAGCTGTCGTTGTCGCCGACGCCGGTGACGAGCGCGACCTTGCCGGTGAAGTCGATGGAGATCATGGGAGGAGAACCTTCGCGGAACGGGACAAGCGGCTGTTCTATCCGCCCCCGCCGCCGGTGTCGCCGGCAACCCGCCGGCGTGCGGTCGCTGCGGGCAACACATTATGAGAAATGGGCGGTATAGGGCAAATCCAATCGGCTCAACCGGCGGCGCGGAATAGCTTTACCTCAATCCCACTCGCACTGTCTCTCCCGCCGCCAACCGGAGACCGCCGATGCCTCGTCGTGCCGGGTTCACGCTCATCGAACTGCTGGTCGTCATTGCCATTATCGCCATCCTCATCGGCCTACTGTTGCCAGCCATTCAGAAGGTGCGGGAGGCGGCCGCGCGGATGAGTTGCCAGAATAACTTGAAGCAGATGGGGCTGGCCCTGCACAACTACCACGACAGCTACGAGTTCTTCCCGGCCAGCGGGTGGACGAGAACCGGGAAAGGCAACCCGGCCGGCAAGTGGCACTCGTGGCGGACGGCCGTCCTGCCCTACGTCGAGCAGGACAACCTGCGGCGGGTGTTCGACCTGAACTTCAACTGGTGGGAGGGGCCGAACCTGACGGCGGCGGCGCTGCCGGTGAAGATGTACCTGTGCCCGAGCACCCCGACCCGCGTGCCGATCACGACGGCCCCCGCCAAACCGTCGCCGGCTCCGGGGCGGCCGGCGCTGACGTTCGCCCAACCGCTCGCCCCGACCGACTACGAGGCCATCCAGGGGGTGCAGCACGGCAGCATCAACCCGCACCTGCCGGTCGCCATTTACGATTCCGGCAACCGCTTCTCGGTGATGCACCGGGACTCTCAGAACGCCATCACCGCGATCACTGATGGCACGTCCAGCACGATCATGGTGGTCGAAGCGGCGGCGCGACCGCTGGTCTATCGCGGGCGGACGGCGAACCCGGCGCTGGTGAACGATCAGGGCATCGGCTGGGTGGACAACGAAGGGCCGTTCAGCTTCGACGGGGCGCGGGCGGACGGCGGGGCCGAGGGGTGCGGGCCGGCCGGCGGTTGCACGGCCGTGATGAACGCCAAGAACGACAACGAGCCGTACAGCTTCCACACCGGCGGCGGCAACGTGCTGTTCGCGGACGGGCACGTCGCCTTCGTCCGCGAGTCGATCCCGCTGGCCACCTTCGCCGCCCTCTGCACCCGTGCGGCGGGGGAAGTCGTCGGGGATTACTGAAGCCGGTGGTGGTCCCCGGCGGTGCGAGTCTTCCACCGTCGCACCGCCCCGACCACAAGCGGTCACGAATCACCGGAGTTCGTGGATCAGTCCGGTTTCGGCTCCGGGGTCACGCTTGCCGTGGCCGGCGGGTCCGGTTCGTGAACGGTGACGAAGCCCAGGTGGAGCCACACCGGCACCAGCCCCAGCCCGACGACGACATTCAGCGCGATCCACCAGCCCTGGGACGCAAACCACGTCGGCGGCGGGCTGTCGCACAGCCAAGTGCCGATGCCGACCAGCAGGCTGAAGATGCTGAACCCGGCCAGGAACACCGTCGCCAGCGCCCACGCCAGTTGCCGCCGGCCGTCGGCCGGGTCGATCCCCTCGTCGCGGGCGACCGGTCCCCAGAACCCCTGCGGGCGGACCCGTCGGTAGAACGCCCGCAGGTGGTCGCGGTCCTCTGGCCCGGTCAGGAGCGACGCGGCGATGCCGGCGACCGTCGCGCCGGCGGCCATCAAGAGCAGCCGAATCGCGTCGTCGGTCATCCCGTCCGGGTCGTCCCGTGTCGCCAGCAGTAGCACCGGGGCGAGCACCAGCGACGACGCGATGCAGGCCAGTTCGCCCCAGGCGTTCACCCGCCACCACAGCCACCGCAACACCAGCATCACCCCCATGCCGGCCCCCAGCAGCAGGCTCGCCCGCCACGCCGTCTGGATCGACGACAGTTGCGACATCACCACCAGGGCGATGCACAAGATGCCGACGTTCGAACAGCGGGCCACCCACACCAGCTTCCGCGGGCTGGGTTCGGTCTTCCGCCACGCCTGGCAGTAAAACCGCTTGTACAGGTCGTTCGTCCAGTACGACGCCCCCCAGTTCAGGTGCGTGTCCACCGTGGAGGCGAGCGCCGCCAACAGCCCGGCGATCATCAGCCCCTTCAGCCCGACGGGTAACTGCTTGACGCCGGTGACGTAAGTGGCCTCCCGCTGGGCGCGGATGGTTTCCAGCGGCAGACTCAGGTCTTCGATGGGGATAATCACCAGCAGGCCGAGGGCGATGGGCAGCCAGAACAGGCTGCGGAAAAACACCTGCACCACGGTGAACACGACCGCCGCGATCTTCGCGTCCTTGCCCGACCGGCACGCCATCGACCGCTGGGCCAGGTAGCCGGTGCCGTCGGCGTTCATCTGCAACAGCCACTGCAACCCGAACACCGCCAGCACGGCGAACCCGGCCTCCTTCGCCCGACTCGGGGTGAAGGCGAGCATCTGGTCCGAGGTCATGCCCCCCGGCCCGCCGGACGCGGCGAACTTCTCCCGCAGGGTGGCGATCAGCCCGGACAGCCCGCCGGCCTTGTCCACGACGTAAATGGCGAAGGCGGCCGTGGCGATCATCGCCAGGAACAACTGGAACACGTCGGTGGCGACGACGCTCCGCAACCCGCCGGTGGTGGAGTAGAACAGCGTCACCAGCACGATGCTGCCGATGGAGATCAGGTTGTTCGTGGACTTCACCCACACCTGGGGGTGATCGCGGTCGGCGACGGTGATCGGCGTGTCCAGCCACGTCACCGCGTCGAGGAAGACGCCGTACAGGCCGCCGGGCAGCCACTGGTCCCAGTGCAGGAACGGCTCGGCGATGCGGGTGGCGGCGAGCAGCACCATCGCCAGCACGGTGCAGTTAAACACGGTGCCGAGGTAGACCGCCTTGATGCCGCGGAGCCAGCGGGCGGCGGCGGTGCCGTACCGCAGTTCGGTCAACTCGGCGTCGGTCAGCACCCCCGCCCGTCGCCAGCCGGCGGCCAAGACGAACCCCATCATCAGGAACGCGAGCGCGTAGATCCACAACTGCCACAGGGCGAAGATGCCGACGGTGGCGATCAGCCCCGTGACCAGCAGCGGGGTGTCGGCGGCGAACTGCGTGGCGGCCATGCTCAGCCCGGCCTTCCAACCGGGCAGGGTGCGGCCGGCCAGGAAGTATTCCTCCAGGTTCTGCGACGCCACCCCGCTGGACCGGAAGCCGGATTGGATGGCGTAGACGATGAACGCCACGATGATGAGGACATCGATGATGTGCACAAGGTTTTCCTCGGGTGGCGGGTAAGGTGCTCGGCTGGTCGAATGCCTACTGGACCCGCGTGACGGGGCGGTGTCAAGTGCCGATTCGCCCGCGTCCGGGACCACACGATCCTCACGCGGGTTGCGGCGGAACCCCTCCTGCGGGGGCGGCACTTCGGGTACACTTCCTTCATGACGCGAATCGCCCTACTCTCGTTGTTGTTGCTCGCGCCCCCCGTGGTCGCACAGCCGTCCGCCCGGTTGCACGGGGAGACCGAAGCGGCGCAGACCCGCAAGCGACTGGTCGAGGCGCAGGCGAAGTTGACCGCCGGCAAGACGGCCGACGCCGTGGACGACTTGCTCCGCGTGCTGGCCGACTCCGGGGACGACCTGGTACAGTTGGCCGACGGGTCGCACCAGCCGGCGCGTCGGCTCATCCACCGGGCGCTGGCCGGGTTGCCGACCGACGCGCTGACGCGGCTGCGGGACCGCCTCGACGCCCCCGCCCGCAAGCTGTACGAGGCCGGCCGCGCGGCCCGCGACCCGGCGCCGCTCCGCGACCTGCTGGACCGCTACTTCGTCAGCCGGTCGGCCGAGCCGGCGCTGCTGCTGCTGGGCGAGTTGGCGTTCGAGCGGGGCGAGTTCGCCGCCGCCGAGCGGTACTGGCGGGCGCTGCTGCCGCCGGCCACCGCCACCGCGCTGACCTTCCCCCGGCCGGCCGTCGAACCGGCGACGGTGACGGCGAAGGCCCTGCTCGCGGCCGTCTTCGCCGGGCAGGTGGGGCGGGTGACGGCGGACCTGCCGGCCTTCCGAGCAGAGTACCCGACCGCCGTCGGGCGGCTCGCGGGCACGGACGGCAACTACGCCGACACGCTGGCCAAGCTACTCGCCGCCCCGCCGACGGTGCCGGCCGTTTCCGACGGCTGGACGACCCTCGGTGGCAACCCGCACCGCGACGGCCGCGTGTCCGAGTACCTGCCGCGGGTCATCCCGAACCGGCCGAAGTGGAAGACGCCGATCCCCCGCGACGCGGCCGACGAGGACCGCCGCCAGCCGGCCGGCGTGCCCCCCGCGCGGGCGCTGGCCCATCACCCGGTCGTTCTCGGCGGCACCGCGTACCTGGCCGACGCCGGGCGGGTGTTCGCCTTCGACCTGCGGACCGGGGCGGCGCGGGTGGCCTACGACGCCCGCACCCTCGACCAACGGCTGACCTTCGCGGCACCCGAGTTGGCCAAGCCGGCGCTGTTCGACGCCGACTTCGCGCTGACAGCCGCCGGCGGCAAACTGTACGCCCGCCTCGGTCACCCCGGTCAACCGCCCGCCACCGACCCGGACGCGCGGCAAAAGCCGCTCAGTTTCCTGGTCGCGCTGGAACCGACGAACGCGCCGAACCCGCCGGCCGACGCGCTGACGCTGAAGCCGACGTGGGTGGTGGCCCCGCCGGTGGCGGACGGCACCCCGGCGGCGTGGGGCGGCGCGCCGCTCGTGACGGACGGCATCGCGGTGGCCGCCTTCACCCGCCTGGAGAACAGCCGCCGGATTCACGCCGTCGCCGCGTACCGGTTGCCGGCCGCGAAGCCGCTGTGGGTGGCCGACGCTTGCGACGAGGACGCCAACCAGACCGCCGACTTCCCCGCCCGGCACGAGTTGCTGACGCTGGCCGGCGGGAACGCGGTGTACGCCACCCACACCGGGGTGACGGTGGCGTTCGACGTGGGCACCGGCAAGCGGGCGTGGGCGTTCCGCAACCCGCCGGCGGCCACCCCGCCGGTCGGCGGTTCCCCCCGCGGCATCAGCCCGGCGGTGGCGCACGGCGGGCGGGTGTTCCTCGCCCCGGCGGACGGCGACCGCGTGTACGCCCTGGACGCGGAGACCGGCGAGAAGCGGTGGGAGTCGGCGGCGGCGGTGCAGGTGGATCACCTGGTCGGGGTGACGCGGGACCGGCTGATCGTCGCCGTCCACGGGCCGAACAAGGGGATTCGCGCGTACGCCGTCACCGACGGGCGCGACCGCGAGCCGACCGGGTGGCGGACCCACGCGGGTGTCGTGAACTACGGCCGCGGGCTGCTGTCCGATGACCTGATCCTGTGGCCGAACGCGAACGCCGGGGCCACGGCCGGGAAACTGGACCTGTTGCACCCGCTCGACGGGGATCCGGCCGGGCCGGTCCCGATCCCCGGCCCGCAGGGGAACTTGGCGTATGCCGACGGGGTGCTGCTGGTGGCCACGCCGACGGAGTTGTGGGGCTACGTCCTCGACCGCAGTATCCCGCGCCCGCCGCCGCCCGCCGCCTCGGGGCCGTGGGTGAAACTCGAACCGACCCGCTACCGCGCGGCGGAACTGACGGCCGCGGCGCGAACCGCCTTCGACCCGCTGGCCGCGCCCGCGCTGCCGGCCGAAGCGGGGATGACGGCACTGCCGCTGCCGGCGGCCGCGTGGCCGATCCGTCCGCTCCCCGACGGCCCGGAACTGCCGGGGCTGTCCGCGCGGGCGATCCCGACGGACCAGCGGTTCTTCGCCTGCGACGGCCGCACGCTGTTCGCCGTGAAGCTGGCGGACGGGTCGGCGGCGTGGCGCACCCCACTCGTCCCGGCGGCCTCCTTCACCCGTGGGGTGCTGACGACGGACGGCCAGTTGATCGCCCTTGCCGCCGACGCGGTGGGCGGGTTCGACGCGGGCACCGGCCGCGAGCGGTGGCGGTTTTCCCTGCCGGAGTTCCCCGTCACGACGGTCGCGCTGGCGGGCAGCCGGGTCGTCGTGCTGCTGGGCGAACACGCCATTCTGGCGCTGGACGTGGACACCGGCAAACCGGCGTGGCAACTGGACTCGCAACTCCGCCCCCGCCTGACCGCCCGCGCCCTCGACTCCGCCCCCGCGTTCGCCCCGCACCTGCTGGGCACCCCCCGCGCCGTCTACGCCCACCGCACCGACGGCACGCGGGTCGCCATCGACCCCGACACCGGCACGGCCGTCCCGACGGCGAACCCCGAAATCTCCGGCTGGTCCGGCCCGCCGGTGCCCGCCGCCGGGACGGTCCTCTTCCCCAACGGGCCGCTGCGCGTGACGGCCCGCAGCGAGGCGACCGGCCCGGCCGACTGGACCCGCGACTTCCCCGGACCGACCAGCGGCACCGGCCGCGCGCCGGCCGTGCGGGTGTTCGACGGGGCCGTCCTCGCCGCCGTGTCGCGGAACTACGGCACCGAGTTGCACCGCCTCCGCCCCCGCGACGGGCGACCGCTGTGGGCGAACCCGCCCGTCCTGTTAGCCGATTCCCTGGACCTCTCCGCCCTCGATTGCGACCGCGACCGGTTGTATGTGCCGTTCGGCAACCGCCTCGTCGCGCTCAGGCACACGAGCGGGCGGGAGGTGTGGTCGCGGGAGTTGCCCGGCGACGGCTGGCGGGTGCGGGTCGGCCGGGCCGGGGTCGTCGCCTACCCGCCGGCCGCGACACCCGCCGAGCCGCGCGGCGTCCTGGCGGAACGCCTGCGGCGGCGGTTCTTCGAAGACCCCCGACGGCTGGTCGGACTGCTCGCCACGTTCGTCGCCGCCGAGTGGAACATGACGTTCCCGGTCCTGCTGCTCGACGCCGAGACCGGGGCCGTGCGGAAGCGGTGGGACGTGCCGACGGCCGGCCCGGTGGCCGGCGTCCACTTCGCCGCCGACCTCGCGGTGGTGGTGTCGGTCGGCGGCGGGGTGAAGCTGGCGAAGTGACCAAGTGGTCGGCGATCATGCGGTTGCCGGCCACGCCGTGGGCCGACTGCCACACCCACAACCCGGCCGTCGTCACCGGCCGCGAACGGTTCACTTGGCGACCCGACAGCCGCATCAGGATCTCCCGCGGCCACTCCGATACGCACCCCGCGGTTGCCACCAGCAGCGTCCGTGGCAATGCCTCCCCGGTTCGCTGACGCCACCCCTCCTGGTCAGGGCTTCGAAGGTGGCTTTTTCCTTGGGTTTTCTGGGTTTTCGCACCGGAGGTGCGGGAGAAGTTAGACAGGGGTGGAGCGAGCGGAGCGAGCGGAACCCCTGGAAACGGTTGCGGAAAACCGTGGAGTCCCGGAGGGACGACAGTCCGCCGCCCCTCCGGGACTTGGGCATTCTCCCATGAAAACCAGGGGTGGAGCGAGCGGAACCCCTGGCTAACTTTCGTCGCACCTCCGGTGCGAAATCCGGGCCGAACAATCCGCTCAACGGGTTGGCACGACACCTTGGAAGCCCTGCCCCTTCTGGTTCCAACGGGAGTTCACGGAAGTCATGCGCGGCACTGTGCCATACCAATAAAACTTGCGTCGAGACCAATGGCTGGGGAGAGGTGGGGCGGGATTGCTTTCCGCCCGTTGCCGGAGACGAGTTCGAGCCTCGCCCTCCCATCATTCGTTGCCCGCCCACTCCGCGTGAGATTGTCATGGGACTCGAAATCCAGTTCATCGACACCACCGGCCCGGCGCGGCAGCAGGTGACCCGGTTCCGGCTGGTCGAGACCGACGGCACCTGGATCGCCCCGGAGGTAAACCTGGTGCCCGTCCACGACCTGCCGCTCGTGAGCAAGTTCGACGTGACCGTCACCGGCACCCCGGCCGTCGTCGCCTCCCGGCTCAGCGCGGCGTACTACTCGAAGGCGTTCGACAAGCCGGTGCCGGTGGCGTCGGCGAAAGCCATCGGCAGCGGCCGGCTGGCCGACGCCAACCCGCTCCCGGCCGAGTCGCAGTGCGAGTTGCGGGTGAGGGTGCAGTACTTCGACGCCACCCCGGACGGGAAGCCGACCGGCGCGGCGAAGACGGCCACCGCCGTCTGCCTGCTGTATTCCGGCGGGCCGCCGGATCGCCCGCCGGTGTTGACCGCCCGCGCCCCGGAACTGTCGCTGCTGATCGGTCAGGCGACGGGGCAGTCGGTGGAGGTGCGCGACCCGACCGAGGCCGCGCCCAAGGCGGAGTTGGTGTTCCCCGACACGCTCGTCGCCCCGGACGACCCGACCGCCGGGCGGTTCGCCGACGCCGTCGCGCCGCTGACGGCCGCGCTGGTCGCCGCCCTGTCCCGCCCGCCGGCGCGGAACGACGCCGACCCCACCCGCCACGAGTTCCGCTGGCCGCTCGACCTCCGCCTCCCGGAGGCCGCGAAGGCCGCGCTGGAAGCCGTCGGCGAGCCGGTCAGCATCCCGGTGGCGGTGTCGTACCCCGGTGCCAAACCGGTCCGCTGGCTGCTCCACATCGAGGTCGCCTCCCGCGTCTTCCCCGGCTGGGTGGTGATCGACTTCGGCACCACCAACTCGACCGTCACCGTCCACGACACCTGGGACCTGCTGCCGTTCGACGGGCTGCCGGAGGAACAGGAGAAGCACCTCCAGGCGGCCGTGGTGGGGTGGCTGAAGGCGGACGCCGGCACCGCCTTCGGCAAGCGTGGGAAGGCGCTCGAGGGGGAGTGGCTGCAACTCAAAACGCAGGTAGCCGGGCTGCTGTTCAACGGGTCCGCTGACGGCCTCGCCGCGTGGGTCGGCGGGTCGCCCGGCCGCCTGCACCAGTTGCTGGCCACCTTCGAGACCTCCCTCCGGTTGCGGACGCAACCGCTGCGGCGGGTGGCCGGCGCGCGGCTCGCCCGCGCCTACCGGGACGCCCTCCGCGTGCCGTCCCTGCGGCGGTACCAACTGTTCCCGCTCAAGCTCGACCCGGACACCCGGCAGGAAACCGTGGCGAGTGAACTGGAAGTGGTGTCGATCGCCACCAGGGGCGAGGACAACTGGCCGGACGTGAAGATGGGCCGCTCCGCCCAGCAGGGGCGGCTGAAGGCCATCGGCGCGGGGGACGTGCCGCTGGAGCACGTCCTCCAGCGGTTCCACCCGTCGCCGAAGCGGTACTTCGGCACCGACCACAAGGACTTCGACATCGAACTCGACGGCCGCCTGCACGCGGTGTCGGTGCAGCAACTGATGCGCGCCGGGTGGGGGCAACTGTTGAAGTTCGCCGACCTCGCCCGCCGGGACGAACCCCGCTTCTCGGCCGGGCCGATGCGCCGCGCCGTCATCACCTACCCGACCGTCGCCCCGCCGTCGGTGCGGCAGACCATCCAGAAGTTGCTCAAGGACCTCCGCGTCGCGGATGTCCGCACCGACTACGACGAGGCGGTCGCGTCGGCCATCTTCTACATCATGCGCGAGTACAACGCGCTGCCGGAACTCGGCCTGGAGTCGTTCAAGGCCCGCTCCCGCATCCGCGGCGACGGCAGTTGGGCGCAGAACGTCCTCGTCTTCGACATCGGCGGCGGCACCACCGACGTGGCCCTCCTCCGCCTGACGCTGACCGAGGAGCCGGTGTTCGGCCCCGGCGAGGACCGCGGCGCGGGCGGCCGGTACTACAAGCTGACCCCGCAACTGCTCAGCTCCAGCGGGCACATGCAACTCGGCGGCGAGCTGATGACCCTGCGGCTGTTCCGCCTGCTGAAGGCGATGATCGCCGACAAGCTGCTGACGCTGGTGCAGCAGGGCAAACTCACCTGCGACCCCGTGAAGACGGTCCTCAACGGCGAGCTGCCCGAAGGGGCGGCCGAGAAGGGGCAGTACGTCGGCGGGTGGCTGCGGGAGGTGGTGCAGAAGTCCAACCCGGACGCCAACGAGCCCCGCCTGCGGGACGCCCTCCGGCTGATGGAGCGGGTGTTCCCGACCAAGTGGTCCGACGCCGCCGACGGCCGCGCCGCCCGCCTGCAATCCTTCTACGCCCTGTGGCAGTACGCCGAGGACGCCAAGAAGAAGCTCGGCGGCAAGCTGCCCGGCGAGCACGCCAACGCCGTCCGCGACCCCTACATCCTCAGCCAGGACAAGTTGATCGAGTTGTTCGAACAGGCCGAGTTGCCCGTCACCGTGGGCGGCGGCAAGGGCGCGCTCGAGGTGCGGCTGATCGCCGAAGACATGGACGACTCGGCCGAGAAGGTGGTCCGCGAGGCGGTGAAGATCGCCGAAGGGGCGCTGGAGCGGCTGCCCGCCGGGGAGACGCTGGACTGGCTCATCCTGTCCGGCCAGTCGTGCAACCTGACGCTGGTGGACCGCGAGCTGCGGAAGGCGTTCAAGGCGTCCAACCGGTTCGTCTGGAACCCGGAGCGGGTGACGTTCCTGCCCGAGTACGCCAAGCTGTCCACCGCCATCGGCGCGTGCTACGCCGAGAACCAGCGGCGGAACCGCTTCGCCGCCAAGGATTCCAAGGGCGACCTCCGCCGGGGCATCAACGTCCTGTACTTCGATATCAACAACCTGTTCTCGTACCTGCCGTGTTCGTTCGTCATCCCGGACATCGACAGCACGGTGCTGGCCGCCGGGCAGGAACTGTTCGACCTCGCCGGCGTGGACGACCCGGACCAGCAGCGGGGGCTGGCCCGCAGCGGGTGGCTGGGGGCCGCGCTCAACGTCAAGCTCTACCGCCAGGACTACAAGGGCGGCACCCAACGGCCGTGGGGCACCTTCGACGGGCAGGCCATCGTCAACCAGTTGACTCGGGACGTCGGGGCCGGCGCGATGTCCGAGAACCGCTGGCGGGAGCAGGTGCGGCTCCAGTTCGAGATCGACCACCGCCTGAACGTGGACGTGCTGCTGTACCGGGCCGCCGACGGCGCGACCGCCGGCCCGCGGTATCAGGTGACGGGCGGGGAAACCCGGCTGAACCTGACCGACGCGATGGCCAAGGCGGCCGAGCGGGTGGCCGCCCGCGCCCCGGCCCCCGGCGCGGCGGCCAAGCCGCCCGCCCCGCTGCCGCCACTGTTCGACGCGGCCGGCAAACTGCAATGGAAGGTCGGCGTCGGCACCGCCACCGGCGTCACCCGCACCCTGTTCGACGCCGACCCGACGGCGATCCAACTGCACGACATCAACCCGACCCTGCCGCCGGGCCGGGCCGTCCTCAGTCAGGGCACCGTGGACGAGTTCACCGACGACCTGACCGTCGTCGTGTGGGGGACGCCGCCGGGGGTGGCCGGGTGGGTGCCGCTGGGGGTGCTGCACCGGCCGGGCGAAACGCCGATGTTCCGCCGCCACTACCGCGCGACGCTCGACGAGTACGGCCTACTCCGCCTGCACAACGGCGAGCCGCGATACCTGGAATCCGGGGACCCCCGATGCCTCGCCGAGCAGCCCGGCGTGGTGTTCCGCACCCCGCTCACGGCCGCCCTGCGGGAGACCGACGAGGACCGCAACCCGTTCACCGGGAGACACTGATGGACGCCCTCGCCGCCCTCATCCGCGACCGCGACACCGAACTCGGCCGCACCGCGCGGGCGGCGCTGGCCGGGTTCGTGGCGACGTTGCGGGCGGCCGGCGGCAGTGACCCGCGAGCCGCGTCGGTGGCCGCCCAACTGGCGGCGCTGTTGGACGACGCCTCGGCGGATGCCTCGCCTTCTCCCGCTTCGGCTTCGCCCTCCCAGCCCTCGCCGTGGGGGGAGTTGCTCACCCGCTGGCAGGGGCGGGGCGAGTGGAAGGCGGTCCTGTGCGACCCGGACCGTTCCGCCGCCGAGCCGCACGCCCTGTGGCTGCTGACGCACCACCTGCCGCCGGCCGTCGCGGCCGAGTGGCAAGCGGAGTGGGTGCAGGCGTCCGGCGAACCGGCGACTGATGTGCCCGCGACCGTGGCCGCGCCGTTCGACTGGCCGTTGCTGCCCACCTTCCGCCTGTCACCGTCGGCCCCGCTCGACGCGCGGATCACGGCCGACCCCGGCGGGCCGATCACCCGCCAACTGGCCCCGGTGCTGTCTGCGGTGCTGGCGTGGATCGACCACGACACGGCGCTCTCGCACATGCTCCGCGGCGTGTTCCGGTTCGGCACCAGTCCGCTTCACCCGGCCCACAAGCCGCGCTACGAGCGGGCGCTGCTCGACCGCTTCGGCCACCTGTGCGCGGCCGAGACCGCCGGCGACGGGGGGCGGATCGTCCACGCCTGGGTCGCCTTCGACGAGGCGGTGAACTCGCTGGTGCCGAACCCGCCGGCACACCCGGCCTCCGCCGTCGGCAGCCTGGGTCGGCACTGCCGCGAGGCGCTGCCGAGCATTCGCGCGGCCGCCGCCGACCGGCCGGTTCACATCCAGATTCTGGCCGGCAAGTACGCCGACGCCCTCGGGGTGACGGACCCGGATCAGGACGTGGAAGCGACGGCCGGCGGCGCGCCCGGCGAGATCGTGCTGTGCGCCCGCGCCTTCCTGCGACTGGACGGCCACACCCACCCCGGCCGCGTGCTGTTCCGCCCCCGGTGACTTCCCCCCGCGAGTGCCCCCCGATGCCCACCCCGCCGCCGGCGAAACCGAGTTTCGCCACCGCCGCCCTGGACGCCGTCCTGAACCTGTTCGTCGGGTTGTTCCTCCAGGTCGGCCGCGGGTTCTCACTCCTGGTCCGCAAGGTACAGCGGTCGTCCGCCCGCCGGGCCGCGACCGCCGCCGCTGTCCGCCTCGGCGAGAAGATGGCCGAGACCGAGATGGGCAACCCGCTGCTGGTGCGGGCGGCCGTCGCCGCGGACAAGCGGGCGCGGCCGGCGGCGATGGAGCAGCTCGGCCACTCCGGGTTGGAGGTCGGGGTGCCTCCGCTGGGCCTGGAAAGCGAGTACACCGAGGGCCGCGACGCGCGTGCCGCCGTCGCCGCCGTGGAGCGGGCGCACGCGAACCTCGTCACCAGCTTGTGGCCGTCGTCGGTGGTGGGTTGGATCGCGTTGGGGATCAACTCCGTGGCGGTCGTGTTCGGGCTGCTGCTGTTGTGGGCGTGGGTCGCGCCGGGGTCGGCACCGGGGTTCGCCGTGAACCTCATCACCAAGCCGACACCGCCCCCGGCCCTGCCAGTCGCCACCTTCGAGGGGTTGGAAGTGCGAGTGACGAACGTCGTGCTGAGCCGGCGGCAGGTGGTGGGAAAGATCGGCGACCAGACCGTCACCATGTCGGACAACGCGCCCGCGCTCGTCGTCTCGCTGAGCATCAAGAACACCGGTGGCGTGCCGATCACCGTCCGCACTTGGCGGGACGAGGGCCAAGGCCCGCGAAGCGAGCCGGCGCGAATGGTGGATAATCGGGCGGCCACCGTCCGGCCGTTGCTCGTCGGCGGGAACCCGACTCCGGTCGGCGGCATCCCCGGTACGACGACACTCGCCCCCGGACAGGAGGCGAGTGACGTGTTGCTCTTCGGCGCGCCGGAGGCGAAGTTCCAGAGCCTGGAACTGTACCTGCCGGGCGAGAACGTGGGCAAGCCGGCCGGGGTCAAACTGCTGATCCCGGCGGCAGTGGTGGACAAGCCGGAGAACGACTGACCCGCGCCCTCACTTCGGCGACGGCAGGGGCACTTGCGGCAGGCGGGTCGGCAGGGTGACATCCCGGATCGGCCGGAAAATCGGGTTGCCGGGCACCTCTTCCGTCGGCGATCTCATCGTGCCCAGGGTCGTCGGCAGCGCGCCCGGCAGGCTCGCGCCCGAGTCGCTCGGCTGCGGCTTCCACTGGTCCCACGAGTTGACGGTCGGCTGACCCGTCGCGGCGGTGAGCGGCTTCCCGTCGCCGGCCGGTGGGGCCGGGAGCGGCATCGGCGGCGGGGCGATCGGCAGCGCCGGGCCGGGGATCACGGTCCCGCCGGGGATCGGCTGGGAGGGCAGGCCGCCCGGCACCTCGGCCGACGGGAACGGCGGGATCGGCTTGCTCATGTCCACCGACTGCAACAGGCCGTACGACGAGGCCGGATGTTCCCGCAGCTTCAGGGCCGCCGCGCGGGCGCGGAAGTGGTCGGCCGCCTTCTTCTGCACGTGCGGCGGGAGCGCGCCCTCGGCGATGGTGACCCCGGCGTACTGCTGGATCGTCCCCTTCGCGAACTCCACCCGCGCCAGCGCGGTGTTGTAGTCGGCCACCGCCCGGAACTCGTCGGCCGTCCGCTGGGCCAGGTCCCGCTGGGCCTGGGTCAGGTTGATGAACTCGCCCGGCGTGTTGATCCCCCCTCGCACCCGCCCCTCGAACAGCCGCACCTGCTCTTGCAGGGCCAGCTTGTTCGTCCGCGCCACCGTGATCCGCTCCTGAGCGAACTCCAACTGGCGGTAGGCGTCCACCAGGAATTCGTAGGACTTCCGCTCGGCGTCGTTCAACTGCACCCACGCCCGCCGCAGGTCCAGTTGCTGCTTGCGGACCAGCGCGTTGGCGTCGCGGAAGCCGATCGGGATGTCCGCCCGCAGGCCGATCTGCCAACTGTTGAACTGGTTGGCGGCGAGGCCGGCAAGGGCGTTGTTCAACTGCCCGTTGCCGTCGAACTGGGAGCCGATGAGGGTGTCGCCGAGGGCATTGATGTCGTAGCTGGCGAACGCCCGCACGTCGGGCATCCGCAGGTTCTTCTGGGCCAGCAGGCTGAGCTGTTGGACCTTCACGTCCTGCCGCAGGATGAGCAACTCGGGGCGGGTCCGCACCGCCTCCTGCCAGAGCAGGTCGAAGTCCTTCCGCTGCGGGGTGCGGGTCGGCTCGTCGGTCGGCACGAACACCGTCCCGTCGTCCGACTTCATGCCGAGTAGACCGCGGAGGTTGCGGTCTGCGTTCAGCACGTCGGCCCGCGCCTGGAGCACCTGGCCCTTAAAGTTGTAATACTGGGCCTCCGCCTGGGGCAGAAGGTACGGGGTGTCGACGTTCGACCGGGCCAGGTAGTACAGGTACCCGGACAGGCTCTGCTCCAACCCCTTCTGCTGCGCGTACAGGTTGTAGTACGAGCTATACAGATTCCAGTATGCCGTCTCCACGTTCAACAGCATCTGGTTGACGAATACGTCCATCTGCCCCCGCGCCTGCTCGGCCCGGACGCGGGTGACGAGGATGCCTTCCGTACCCTGGCCGCCGCTGGCCCGCAGGCCGGGGATGAGGACGCTGCCGGGGTGTTGATTGATGAGCTGGTTCGCCTCGATGCCGAACCCCTGCATCAGCGGCTGTTCGAGGATGAACTGCACCCGCGGCGCGTACGACGTGTTCAGGGTGACGAACTGCTGGTTCCCCGGTGGGGTGGACAGCTTCTGGTACGCGATGCTGGTGGTGATGCCGGCCACGCCCCCGGTGGGCAGCGGCTTGGCCAGCGTGTTAGTCAGGTTCGCCGAGTCGCCGTTGCTGAAGCTCTGCTGGAGGCTGAGGGTGGCCTGGTCCTGTTTCGCCCACGTCATACTGGAGATCAGCCGGGCGTCGAACTTGGACAGCGACCGCTCCACGTCCGCCGCCGTGAACGCCGGGTCGTACAAATACGCCTTGATGCTGTCCGTCTGCTTGATCGAGCCGCCGGTGAACGACGGCAGTTGGCCGAACGTGTCCTGCCCGTTCAGCCCCAGGCTGCCGACGTTCCCCTGCTCGACGGCGACGGCGAACGCCTCCTTCAGCGAGAGCGGTCGCTGCGGGCGGTTGAAGTCGCGGACGGTGGCCGGCGTCGGCCCCGCCTCGCCCGCCCCCGGCAGGATCGGGTCGTGCGGCCGCTCTTCCAGACCGGGCGGGATGCCCGGCCGCAGCGACGCCTGCCAGTCGGCCGGCTCCAGAAACACCGGCTGTTTGCAGCCCGTGGCCCCCGCCAGCAGCACGGCACCGCCGACGAACCGCGACCGCCACCGCTGCCACCATGTCATGCGTTTCATAGTCGCTCCCGTCGTCGGACCACGGCCGGCACATCCCCCAACGCACCGGCACCGTGGGACTTCTCTGAAAGGTATCGGCCGCGCGGCGACCGTGACTTTAGCGACGGAAGCGGTCGGAGCGAATAATCCGGCGATCGGGCCGCGACGGGCGGAAGGCGGGCGGATTGGCTAAAGTGCGGCCGCTACTCGGCAGGCGGGGCAAGATACCGGGGGGCGACGGCGACGACCGGCAGTCCGAGTAGCCGTTTCACCGGGATGAACTCGCCCACGTCGTTCCCTTCGACCTGGTGGCCGACCCACTGTAACAGGTAGCCGACCGCGAGCGTGCCCGCCGCCCAGTACCAGGGGACGAAGAAGAACAGCACCGCGCCGGCCAGCGCGACCGGGATGCCGAGGAGGTGAATGCCGAAGTTGAACGGGTGCTGGTGGCGGAGCAGCCAGTTGCGGCGGGCGCGGCCGGCGAACCGCAGTCCGGCACGGGCGATGGGGAAGTTCATGGGTTGCGGATTCTGGGAGGGCGAGGACCGTGTATTCCGGCGTGCCGCGGCGCAACTCGCTGCTGAACACGAGTAACTCGTCCACCATCGTTTGTCCGCCGGCCCACGACAAGTACTTCGGCAACTCGGCCGCGAGGATCTGCCCGTCCTCCTCGGTTTCGGTGCGGCCGAGGGTCAGGTGCGGGGTGTACGCCCGCTCCTCGCGGCGGTAGCAGCCGAGGTCGAACAGCGGTTGCTCCATCGCCGCGTGCAGGCGGACGAGGACGTCTTGCCCGTCGGTGATGCCGCCCCACAGGACCTTCGGCCGGCGGGGGGTGGGGAACGCCCCGACCCCGGCGACGGAGAGCGGGAACGCCGGCTCCGTCGCGGCCGCCTTCGACACCACCCGGCACACGTTCATCAGGTCGCGGTCGTCCACGTCGCCGAGGAACAGCAGGGTGACGTGCAGGTTCGCCTCGGCCGTCCACTTCACACCCGCCCCGCTGCGGGCCAAGCTGGCTTGCACGTCGCCCGCCGCCCGGCGGACCTCCGGGCCGACATCCACCCCGATGAACGTGCGCGTGCGTGCCATGTGAGTATTCCAACAAGAGGAATGCGGAGGACGCGGATTTCAACGCGGATGAAGTCAGGATCAGAATGAGGAGATTGTCTGGGAGTCATTCTTCGGGCAATCTCTTTTTGTTTTTGTCCGCGCGGATCCGCGCTGAAATCCGCGTCGTCCGCGTTCCTCGGAATTTGAACGATTCAGCCCGAATGCGCGGCCCAGTCGTCCTTCGAGCCGGCGTGCAGCCGCGCGCCGATCTGCGTGATGACCTTCATCGCCAGGTAGTTGGCGGCACGGGCGGCCTTCTCCGGCGCGAGCCCGTGCGTGACGCCGTACAGGAACGTGCCGGCGAACATGTCCCCGGCCCCGGTCGCGTCCTTCGGGGTGCAGGCGAACGCCGGGACGTGGTGTTCGCTGCCGTGCCAGCGGATGTACGCCCCGGCCGGGCCGTCCGTCACCACGCAGTTCGGCACGATCCCTTGCAACTTCTGGAACGCCTCCTGGCTGTCGCGGGCGTTGGCCACCGCGCACGCTTCGCTGGCGTTGCAGAAGAACAGGTCGGCCTCCTTCAGGCAGGCGTGCAGGGCGTCCCCGAACACGTGCGGGATGAACGCCTCGGAGCACGTCACCGCCACCTTCGTGCCGTTCGCCTTGGCGATCTTCACCGCCTCGCGGATGGCCTCTTGGCCGGTCGTCGGGTTGGCGAACAGGTAGCCCTCGACGAACAGGTATTCCGACTCGGCAATGAGCACGGCGTCGGACGCGATGTGCTTGCCGGACAGGTGCGTGTTCACCCCCAGGCAGGTGCGCATGGTCCGCTCGGCGTCCGGGGTGATGAGCGCCACGCAGGTGCCGGTCACCTGGTTCGCCACGATAGGGGTGCCCATCGCGATGTTCAGTTGCTCGAACTCGCCCTGGTAGTGCAGGCCGTAGCGGTCGTCGCCGACGACGCCGATGAACGCCGCCTTGCCGCCGAGTTGGGCGAACGCGATGGTGCTGTTGCCGACGCTGCCGCCGGACACCAGCCGCGGGTCGGTGTCCGCGAACTCGGCCAGCAGCTTCGTCTGCTCGTCCGCCTCCACCAGCCGCATGGTGCCGCGCTCGAACTCAAGGGCCGCGAACCTCGCGTCCGAGACTTCGACGATGAGATCGACGATGGCGTTGCCGAGGCCGCACAGGTGGAAGCGTTTCATGCCGGAGGGGTCCGCGAGCGAGGAAGGCAAAAGGGTATGGTACGGAGGGCGGTTCCCCGCGACACGGCTACACTTGTTCGGCGCGGGCGGTCCACGAGCCGGGGCGGCGGTGCGCGTGTTCGACGGCCAGGATCACGACTTCGCTGTCCGTCACCGCGTAGATCACCCGCTGGTTGAACCGCTCGACGAACACCTCCCGCGTCTCGATGCCGGCCGGTCCGTCCTCCGTGGGGGCGTGCTGCCGAGGAGCCGAGCGGATCGCCGCCAGCGCGGCCCGGTCCAGGATCAGAAAATCCAGCCCATATCCCGGCTGCTCGCGGTCCAGACGGCGTTCGACCGTGTCGGCGTCGTCGGACGCATCGGGCAGGATGCGCGAGGTCATTGGCCCCTCCGCTCCGTGATCCGCCGATCCAGTTCAAGCAAGTGGTCGTCGAGTGGAATCGCCTGAGTTTTTCCGCTCT
>JBBRUO010000003.1:0-31226 GCA_038247725.1 Gemmatales bacterium | reverse complement strand
GGGAATCGGCCGCAAGTCGTTGCCGGGCCTGAGTCGTCTCAACTTGCGCAGTCGTCTCGCGGATCGTGTCGGCCGGTACGACGGATGCCGCGGCCGACACAAGGAACGCTCACCGGGCGGCGTGTCGGTTCGGGGGACCGAAC
The DNA here is from genome assembly GCA_038247725.1 of Gemmatales bacterium. Taxonomy (GTDB): domain Bacteria; phylum Planctomycetota; class Planctomycetia; order Gemmatales; family Gemmataceae; genus JALHQU01. Next base: position 31,083 of record JBBRUO010000003.1, on the reverse strand, counting down.
CTATCATCACCATGTGCTGTCCGGTTCGCGTCCCCGCTCCTCGACCCCGGTGCCCTTCGTTGTCCGATACGCCCCCGTCGCAGTTCCGCAGCGGCCTCATCTACGGCCTCGTGGCCTACACCTGCTGGGGGGCGGTGCCCCTGTACTTCGCCGAAGTGAAGGGCGTGCCGGCGGCCGAAATCCTGTCGCACCGCATCGCCTGGTCGTTCCCGCTCATGCTCCTGGTGACGGCCCTGACGCCGGGCGGGGTGGCCGCGCTGCGGGCGGTGCTGCGGTCCCGCAAACTCATCTTATTGCTGCTCGTGTCGGCGCTGTTCCTCGCCGGCAACTGGCTGCTGTACATCTACGCCACCGTCAACGGTCGGGTCGCGGAGGCCAGCGTCGGCTACTACGCGCTGCCGCTGGTGAACGCCTTCCTCGCCACGGTCTTCCTCGGCGAACGGCTCCGCCCGCTGCACTACCCGGCGCTGGCACTCATTGTGATCGGCGTGATGATCCCCCTCACCGGGGCCGGCTCGTTCCCGTGGCTGGCGGTCGTGCTCCCGGTCACGTTCGGCATCTACGGCCTGCTCCGCAAGCAGATGCCCGTGGACAGCGTGACCGGCTTGACAATGGAAACGCTCCTGCTGCTCGCGCCGTCGGTCGGCTTCATTCTCTACATGGAAGTCGTCGGCACCGGGGCGTTCGGCCGCGACTGGAACATGAACGCGCTGCTCGCCTTCGGCGGGGTCATCACCGTCGTCCCGCTGCTCACGTTCATGATGTCGTTGCGGCGGCTGCCGTTACTCACGCAGGCGCTGATTCAGTTCATCTCGCCGTCGGTTCAGTTCCTGCTCGCCGTCACGGTGTTGAAGGAGCAGATGGGGCCGGAGCAGTGGGCGGCCATCGGGTGCGTGTGGGGGTCGGTCGGGGTGTTCATCGCCGACGCGGTGGTCCGCAGCCGCACCGCCCGGCGAGCGCGGCGGGAACTGCTGCGTCAGCGGGAGTTGGAACTGGTGGGCGTCGTGCGAACCGGCGGCATGACCGTCGGCTCGTGATCCACGTCGTCCCCGTGGCAGCCGTGCCCGACGAGTGGCAGGGCGAACGCCAGGACCGTGATCGCCACCCAAAGGAAGATTGTGTCTTTGCTGGTTCCCCCCTCCCCTGGCGGGAGGGGGGAGGGGGGGGTTGGCTTGCGTTGGCCGTTCACTTCGCCCCCTTCGTCAACTGCGCCTTGAGGAACTTGACCGCCGCCGCCGCCGACTCGTCGGCGGTGTCGCCTTCCCACCCGTGGCTCTTCTCCTTCATCGTCAACAACTCGGCCGTCACCCCGCATCCCTTCAGTTTGTCGCACATCGTCACCGTCTGCTTGAACGGCACCACGATGTCGTACGTCCCGTGGATGAACAGAGTCGGGGCGGACGACTTGCTGACGTACTCGATGGGCGACGCCTTCTTGTACACCGTCGCGTCCGTCCGACACGCCTTGCCCAGCACCGGCACCATGAAGGCGTCCTCAACCAGCCGTGTGCGACCGTAGGCGGCGAGGTCGCACGGGCCGAAGAAGTTGACCACGCACTTCACGGAACTATCCGCGGCGGCGTGTTCCTGACCGTCGAACCCGGCTTTGGAATCGGTGGTGCCCAACAGCGACGAGATGTGACCGCCCGCCGAGTACCCCAGCGCGGCGAACCGGGTGGGGTCGAGGTCGTACTTCTTGGCGTTCGTCCGGAGGAACCGCACGGCCGTCTTCGCGTCGATGATCTGGGCCGGGAACTGGTGCTTCGGCGCGAGGCGGTAGGTCACGGACGCCGCCGCGAACCCCTGCTCCGCGAGGACTTGCAGGATGCCCTTGGTCTTGCCGCCGGGGGCGAACGGGTACGGCACGCAAAGGTCCATCCGGTCCCCGCTCGTCCACGCACCGCCGTGGAAGGAGACCACGCACGGGTGCGGCCCCGGCGTGTCGGGCACCATCAGTTCCAGCCGGAGTTGCTCCTTCCCGACGGTCGAATACACCACGCCGCGGTATTCCTTCGGCTTGACCGTCACCGGGTCGGCGGCAGTGGCGAGCGTGCCGGCGAACAGGACCGCGAACAGCGTGCGGATCATCTCGATTCCCTCGTGCGGGGTGCGACACCCCATTCTATCGACCGGCTGCCGCGACCGGGCAGGGCATTCCAGACCAGTCGGATTACCTATCATGCCCTGCATCTCACGCCGAGGACAAGCCGTGTTCGCTCAGGTCGCGTGCGGGAAGTGTGGAAAGCCGTTCCAGGTGCCGGAGGCGCAGCTCGGCCAGTCGGTCGTCTGCTCCTGGTGCCGGGAGTCGGTGACGGCGGTGCCGCTGTCCGGCATCGTACCTGAGGCCCTGCCCGACGACTCCCCTGCCCTTCCCCGCCCGCGGCTCAAGCGGCCGTGGCTCGCGCCGGTCCTGGTCACGCTGCTGTCGGGACTGGCCCTCGTGGTCGCGTATGTCGGGTCGGCGTACTACCGCGGCGGGGTGCCGGGGTTCGTGTGGCAACGGTTCGAAGCGCCGGACGGCACCTGCCGAGTGGACCTACCCGGTCGGGTGACGGAGGAAGAACTGCCGGCGGATCCGAAGTCACCGATCACGCTGAGCGGGAAAAAATTCACCGCCAGTTCGACGTTCACCCGCGTCGGCGGTTTCGTCGGTTGGTACGACCTCGACCCGAGGCCGATCCAGATGACCCGTCCCGAAGACGTTCTGGCGGCTGAGCGCGAGCGACGGAAGGCGGAAACCGGTTGGGCGGTCGAGACCGAATCCACCTCCGCGAGGGTCGGCGGGTTCGACTTGTTGGAGGTTCAGTTCGCCGACGGCTCGGCGAAGTATGTCGAGCGGTACGTGTTCGTCACCAAGGGTCCGCACAAGCGGCTGTACGTCCTCGGGGTCGGCGGCGGCCACTTCGACCCGGCCGGCGAAGACGCCAAACGGGTTCTGAACTCCTTCTGGTTCGACGAGACCAAGTGACCGAGCGTGCTTTTCGCCTTCGCTCGCCTTGACGCAGCGGTTGGCCCCTTTATGATTGCGGAACCACAACGCGGAAGTGGCGGAATTGGCAGACGCGCTAGATTCAGGTTCTAGTGCCCGCAAGGGCGTGGAGGTTCAAGTCCTCTCTTCCGCATTCGGGTCTTACCACATCTTCGCTTTCAACCTCTCGTTCAACTTGAGTGGTTCACTCGCCTCGACCGGCGGTTCCGGTGGGCATGGGCAGTGCCACGGCTCGTCGGAGACGATCCGCGTCGGGTCGCCGATAACCGCTTGGCCCTGGCGCACCAGCGGGTCGCCGGCGTAAGGCTTCTTCGTCCACGCGCATCCGGCGAGAAGCGGCAGCAGCAGGAAGAGTCGCCGCATGGGGAACCCGTGCAAATACGGATCAACGCCGTTCACGACACTGCCACTCATACCACACTCACGCAGTCGATCAAGTCCGATCCGAGCCTGGTTCAACACGCCGCGCTGCCTTGCCCATTTGCTGGTTGTGTGTATTATTCATCACTTCGGCGCACACTTTGCCGCCGGCCTTCGCGTGCTCCGCCGACACGCGGCAAAGGCTGGTCCCACCGGGCGACGATCTGTCGCGCCGCGGGCGTGATCATTTAATGCGAGGGTGGGTCCATGACCGAGCCGATGGTCGATTTGAAGGCGTTGCTGGTGGAGCGGGAGGAATTCGAAGGGAGCATGGTGTCGAAGCTGCGCGAGGGCCTGTCCCAGGGGCCGAGCCAGATCCGCGCCCTCCGCGAGATCAACGACACGCTCCAGAAGCGCATGGCCGTGGCTCCCGCCCCGCAGCAGAAAAAGATTCACCTCAAACTCGGCGTCGTCCAGTTCTACATGGGCCGCACCCAGGCGGCGGTCGAACACCTGAAACAGTCGGACGGCCCGCTGGCCGCCTTCTTTCTTGGTCGCGCGCAGGCCCTCCGGGGCGAGTACGACGAGGCGCTGAAGAGTTTCGAAAAGGCCGAGAAGTCCGGGTACGCCGCCCAGCAGGTGCAACTGCAGAAGGCCGGCGTCCTCCGGCTGCAAGGGGAGGCGACGCAGGCCAAGGCCATCCTCGCCAAGTTGAAGGACATGGCCGCGCACAACGCCGAGTACCATTTCCAGGACGGCGGGCTGGCCGAGGCCGACGGGGACACCGCGCGGGCGGTGAAGGGGTACGTGCGGGCGGTCGAACTGGACCCGTCGCACGCCGGGGCGCTGTTCCGGCTGGCTTTCGTGAACGACCTGGCCGGGAACGACGACGACGCCATCGGGTACTACGAGAAGTGCCTGAAGCACCCGCCCGTCGGCAAGGGGGTGCTGTACAACCTGGGCGTGCTGTACGAGGACAACGAGAACTACACCCGCGCCGCCGAGTGCTTCCGCCGGCTGCAGAAGGCCGACCCGACCGACACCCGCGCGCGACTGTTCTGCAAGGACGCCGAAGCCGCGCTGAACATGTATTACGACGCCACCGACGAGCAGGTGAACTTCGAGACGGCGCGCGTGATGGAAGAGCCGATCACTGACTTCGAGTTGAGCGTCCGCAGCCGGAACTGTCTCAAGCGGATGAACATCCGCACGCTCGGCGACCTGACGCGGGTGAACGAGCCGCAACTGTTGGCCAGTAAGAACTTCGGCGAGACCAGCCTGGAAGAGATCCGCGCCATCATGGGGGCGAAGGGGCTGCGGATCGGTCAATCCCTCGACCAGGGACAGCAGTACGAGTTCCGCTTCCGCCCGCAGACCAACCTGTCCCCGGAAGAGCAGGCGACGCTGAGCAAGCCGGTGAGCGAGTTGAACCTGTCGGTCCGCGCCCGCAAGTGCATGCACCGCCTCGGCATCAACACCCTCGGCGAGTTGTGCCAGCGGACCTCCGACGAACTGCTGGAAGCGAAGAACTTCGGCATCACGTCGCTGAACGAGGTCAAGGAGAAGCTCACCGCGATGGGGCTGAAACTGCGGGGCGATTGAGCGGGAAATCAGAAGACAGCGGGCAGAAGACAACAGCCAGGAATGCAGTGCCGAATTGTTCTGCCTTCTGTCGTCTGCCTTCTGTCTTCTGGTTACTGTCCTCTGTCCTCTGGTTTCTGCAATGGATCACCTCTGGGCACCGTGGCGGCTGTCGTACGTCGCCACCCCGAAGCCGGCCGCGCCGCCCACCCCCGGTGCGACCGACTGCTTCCTCTGCCGGGGCGTCGCCGACACCGCCGACCGCACCAACCTGATCCTCCGCCGCACCCCGCTGTCGGTCGTGGTGCTGAACAAGTTCCCGTACAACAACGGCCACCTGCTCGTCGCCCCACTCACGCACAAGGCGCGACTGGCGGAGTTGACCCCGGACGAACTGCTCGACTTGCAACTGACCCTGCGGGACATGTGCGCCGGACTGGACCGGCTGATGTCGCCCGACGGGTACAACGTCGGACTGAACCTCGGCGCGGCGGCCGGGGCCGGGTTGCCCGGTCACCTGCACTGGCACATTGTCCCCCGCTGGAACGGCGACACCAATTTCATGCCCGTGCTGGCCGACACCAAGGTCATCGTGCAGAGCCTGGACGCCCTGTACGACCGTCTGACCGCCGTCCTTGCGGCAGCGGAATTTTCCACAAAGGCGGAATAACTGGTGGTGTCCCGCAGGCGTTGCAGAAGCTGATTTCAGGCCGTTTTCGCAGCCGAAAAACTGCTTTTCAAGGCATTTTCGTTTGCCTACAACGCTCGCGGGACACGACCGAATAACTGCCCCACCTGTGTATCGTGACCTTGAGCGGGCGCGCCGGGGTGAACTCGTCGTTTCTGCACACCCGCTCACCACGAGGGTCTCTCCCATGAAGTCGATCGCCAAGTATCTCACCGCGGCCGCGCTGTTCGCCCTCCTCCCGGTCGGCTGTGGCGGCGAAAAGGACAAAGGCACCGCGGATACCAACTCCGCGATGGGCAAGGCGGCCAAGGAGACGGCCAAGGCGGCCAAGGCGGCCAAGGCGGCCGAAGCATCCGAAGCGGCCGAAGCGGCCAAGGCGGCCAAGGCGGTCAACGAGGCCGCTGAGAAGAAGGCGGCGGACATCGAGGCCGCTGAGAAGAAGGCGGCGGACATCAAGGACGCGGCTGCGAAGAAGGCGGCGGACATCAAGGACGCGGCTGCGAAGAAGGCGGCGGACATCAAGGACGCGGCGGAGAAGGCGGGGCAGAAACTGACCAAGATGGTCGGCGAGTACAAGACCGAGGCCGGCAAGGAGGTGACTGCCATCGAGGCCAAACTCGCCGCCTTGAAGATGGATGCCGCCAAGGCGACCGGCGACAAGAAGAAGGCTCTCGAGGCGAAAGTGACGGAGGCGAACGCGGCGCTGACGAAAGTCAAGGAGCAACTGGCCGACGGGATGAAGGACCTGAAGGACAGCGAGACGTTCAAGACGGCCAAGGAGAAGGTGACGGGTGCCATCGCCGAATTGAAGAAGAAGGTGGGCCTGTAACCGGTGACAACTCCCGCGGGCGGCGCTACATTGGGGGGATCGGGTCTCGCGGCCCGACGTCCATCACCACTGGAGACCGCCCGCCATGAGTATCGTCCGCATCGGCATGTCCGAGAGCAAATCCTACGGCGACGGGTACGACGCCATCTTCGCCAAGGCCGGGGCCGCCAAGAAACCCGCCGCCACCGCCAAGAAACCCGCCGCCAAGAAATCCCCGCCGAAGAAGTCGTCGTCGAAGAAGAAGTGACACGGCCTGGGTGCCGCATGCGGCACCCCGTTCCGTTACACCTTCGTGCGGAAGTAGTCCAGGGTCCGCTTCAGCCCGTCCTCTCTGCCAATGGTCGGCTCCCACCCCAACAGCTTCCGCGCCAGCGAGATGTCCGGTTTCCGCTGCTTCGGGTCGTCCGGCGGCAGCGGCTTGTGGACGATCTTGCTCGCGCTGCCCGTCAGCCGCAGGATCTCTTCGGCGAACTGCATGATGGTGATCTCGGCCGGGTTGCCGACGTTCACCGGCAAGTGGTAGTCGCTCATCAGCAGCCGGTAGATGCCGTCCACCAGGTCGGTCACGTAACAGAAGCTGCGGGTCTGCTGCCCCTCCCCGTACACCGTGAGCGGTTCCCCCCGCAACGCCTGCCCGACGAAGTTCGGCAGCACCCGCCCGTCGTCCAGGCGCATTCGCGGGCCGTAGGTGTTGAAAATCCGCACGATATGGGTGTTCACACCGTGTTCGCGGTGGTAGGCCATCGTCATGGCCTCGGCGAACCGCTTGGCCTCGTCGTACATGCTCCGCTCGCCGACGGGGTTGACGTTCCCCCAGTAGTCCTCCGTCTGCGGGTGGACGTGCGGGTCGCCGTACACCTCGGACGTGCTGGCGATGAGGAACCGCGCCCCGTGCGCCTTGGCGATGCCGAGCGCGACGTGCGTGCCGAGGGAGCCGATCTTTAGCGTCTGGATGGGGCTTTTGTAGTAGTCCACCGGGCTGGCCGGGCTGGCGAAGTGCAAGACGTTGTCGATGAGGCCGTCCACGAACAGCGGCGTGCTGGCGTCGTGGACGATCATGCGGAACTTCGGGTTCCCGCGCAGGTGCTGGATGTTGATCGGGCGGCCGGTCAAGAAGTTGTCCACGCACAGGACTTCGTGCCCTTCGGCGAGCAGTCGGTCGCACAAGTGCGACCCGACGAACCCCGCCCCGCCGGTGATGAGCGTCCGCAACGGTGTGGCCTCAGCAGGAGTGTCGATGATCGTTGCGGTACGGCTTATGACCCCCGGCCGGGCGGAGCAAGGGGACTCACGCCGTCGCCGCCTTCCGCCGCCGGTAGCTGAACACCCCGGCCAGCGCGATCCCGCCGAACACCGCGAGGGTGACCAACTCGGCGGCGGCGGAAAGCTGACACCGTTGATCGTGAGGCCCGTCAGTTGGGCACGGCCACTACTGCCACCCTCATTACCCGTTGATCTCCAGGTAGCCGAATGTGGCCTGTTTCTGCCTGTCGCTGAACGTCGAGAGAAGAACGAAAGCGAGCCGGCCGGGGTCCAAGACCCCGGCCGGCGCGTCATGACGCTGCCCCGAACTCGCGATCACCGCTCCTTCGGTCGGGCGGCTTTCGGGGTGACGGTGGACAGCCACGGGGCGGGCAGCACCAGCGGGTCGCCGGCCTTCAACCCGAGCGAGCGGATGAGGTCCGTCGGGGCGACGCCGAGTTCGGCCAGGCACGCACTCAACCCGCCGGCGTACCCGGCGGCCACCGCCGTGCCGCCGTAGGTCTTGCCGTTCACGGTGACGACGGCGTTCACGACCACATCCGGCTTCGCCCCCAGCGTGACACCCGGCCCCAGCCCGGTGAGCGATGTCACCTTTTTCCCGTCGCTGGTGCCCACCGTCAGCGCGGCCACCGAGTCGCCGGGCACCCCGACCCCGCCGGCGTTGTCCGAGTACGTCTGAAACGTCACCGCCCCCTTCGCCCGTTCCCCGGCGTCGAGCAGTTCCACGAACAGGCGGATGCGGGGTTCCAGGTTCCGCGTCAGGCCGAGACCGAGTTTCTCGAACCGAGGGCCGCCGTCCACCCGGAGGGCGTACACGCCGGCGGCCGGGACGGTCAACTCGACGGTGTGTTCGAACGTCTCCGACCCCCGCGTGCGGGCCATGCGCACCGGCTCACCCTGAACGCGGGCCACTTCGATCAGTTCGTCGGTGGCGTGGGTCTCGCCGGCGGGATCGACTTGCCGCAGAAGTCGCATTCGCATGGGGAAGATGGAGCCGTCCGGCGGGAAACCGTTCGGGTCGTGGGGCTCCCGCCACTGCGCCGTCACCCGCACCCGCAGGCCGGCCGGCAGTGTCCCGTCCCCCGTCCCGCCGTGCGGAGCGTAGTCGAGGAAGTTCAGTTCCTTGGACCACAACCCCTTGGGCGGGCCGGCGGTGGTCGAATCGAATTCCAGAACGGCGTTGCCGTTGCGGTCCATCCACGGGCCGACCCACACCTGCCCGGTGGAGGTGCCGGCGGCCTGCACCCACCCGGTCGGCGGCGGCAGTTTGGCCGCCTTCAGCGCTGTCAGCCCGGCCCGCGCGTGCAACTTCTCCTCCAGTTCCCGGCCGATCGGGTTCAGCCCGTCCTGTGGGAAGCCGGCCTCCCACACCAGCGTGTTCGCCACGACCTCGGCCCCGCTCAACCCTTCAATGCCGGCCCGCAGCGCGGTGTATCGGGCCACCCGCTTCGTGTACGCGGCCTCCTCCTCTTGTCGCTGTTTGACGGCTTTCAGCGCCGCGTCCCGTGCGGCCGTCGCCTGCGGCGCGTCGCTCAGGTTGTCGAAGGCGTTACGGTACTCCTCGTTCACCCGCTGGCGGGCGGCCCGCAGTCGGGTGGACGCCACCGACGCCTCCTCCACCCGCACCACCTGCGCCACCGACAGCGAGGTGTCACCAGACACGGCACGGAGGACGGTCAGGAGCTGGTGCATCTGCGCCGGGTCGATGCGGACGAGGTGCAGCGCCGCGCCCGGTGCGGCTCGGTGTGCCGCCACCGCCGCCGGCAGGCCGCCACTGACCCGCCCGGTTTCCGGCGACAGCGGGCGAACGTCCGCATCCGTCTCGGCCGTCAGATCGAGGTACTTGGTGTCCTTCGGCAGTTGTTTCCCGGCCAGGGCTTCCCAGCCGTCGAAACTCGACCCGACCACGACCACCTTCGTCCCCGTGCCGGTGTACCCGAGTTCGTGAAGATCGTTCGCCCGCGAGGACGTGACGAAGTCGGGAGCCGTCGCGTCGGCCAGTACCCGAAGCGTTTCGTTCGCGGTGCGCGGCAGGCGGATGCGGAGGACGCCGGGAATCTTGGCGACGGCGGTGACAGTACTCGCCTGGGTCAGCCGGAGGGTGGCGACCGGGCCGATGATCCCGTTCAGCGACACGCCGGCCGCGACCCCGCTGATCCGCCGGCGGGCGGCCGGCCCGTCCAACTGGTCAGGGTCCAAGAGCACTTCCACGGTCAGCGGCCGCGCGGCGGCCAACTCGTCCGTCAACAATGCCGCGAGGTCCGCCGTCAGGATGCCGGGGTCGGCGTCCGTCACGGTGGAGGCGGCCAGCGGGGGCAACACTTCCACGACACGCACCGGCAACACGTTGGCGAACGGCGAAGGCATCTCGTCCGAACCGGTCGGGCCAAAGAAGTAGCCGGCCGGCAGTGTTCGCAAGTCCTTCAACAGCGCCAACACCTGCCCGGCGGGAAGCGCCCCGCGGACGGTCTCGAAGTTCCGGTGATCGTAGCCGACCGCTTCCGCGAAGCCGAGTTTGCGGAGGCGGGCCACGACCTGAGCGTGCAACTTCCGCTGCTCGTCGGGCGGGTAGCCGGCGGCGATGCCGATGCGGACCTGGGTGGCCGCCTTCGGGTCGGCGAGTTGCGTGCTCCCCGCCGGCAACAGCACCACCGTGCGGATGCTCGGCTGGGCCAGCAGTTTCGCGGCCCCGGCGACGGGGATGGTGCCGTTGGTATACTCGGCGTCCGGGTTGAAGATGTCGAGGTCGTCGTTCGGCCGGCGGACGGCAACGTACCCTAACTCCTTCAGGTCCGCCTGCAACGCCTGGAACTGCCGGATCCGCTCGTCGCGGTCGGTACGAATGCGGTAGCGGATGTGGACGTCGTACTTAGCGTCCTTCTCCGGCTCCGGGTACTTCACCTGCGCGGCGGCGGGCACCGTTAGGGCGAACAGCGAACCGACGGCGAACCAACGGACGAGTGCGGTCATGGCGTTCCTCGCGTACCGGGCCATCCATTCAGAATGACGGACGCCGCCGGCCTTGCCAAGCGTCGTTGGGGAAATATGCCTTGCTCGCCGCCCGCGTGCGGTGGCGCGACCGACTTCGGCCGTCCGACTGGCGCGAACCTGCGCCGGTCGCGGCGGTCGCAACCGATGCGAGGGGTTCCGATGAGTTTCGCGGGGCAAACGGCGGTCGTGACGGGGGCGTCGAGCGGGATCGGGCGGGAACTCGCCCGGCAACTGGCGGCGCGGGGGGCGAAGGTTGGCGTGGTGGCGCGGCGGGCGGAATTGCTTCAAGAACTGGTCGCCGAAATCCGAGCGGCCGGCGGCACCGTGGAGGCCGCCACCGCCGACGTGAGCGACCGCACGGCGGTGCTCGCGGCCGTCGGCGAGTTGAAGGCGAAACTCGGCCCCGTGGACCTGATGATCGCCAACGCCGGGGTGAGCGCGCCGACCGGGGCCGACCCGGTGAACGTCCCCGGCGTCGAGTTGATGACGAAGGTGAACTTCCTCGGCGTGGTGTACGCCTTCGAGAGCGTGCTGCCGGCGATGCTGGCACGCAAGTCCGGCCACCTCGTCGCGGTGTCCAGCCTGGCCGCGTACAAGGGATTGCCTGGTGCGGCAGGATATTGCGCCACGAAGGCGGCGGTGAACACCTACTGCGAGTCCCTCCGCATCGAACTCGGCGACCGGGGCGTGGCGGTGACGTGCGTCTGCCCCGGTTTCATCCACACCCCGATGACCGCCGACCAGACGCACCCGATGCCATTCCTGATGGACGCCGACCGCGCCGCCGGCCGGATTCTGAACGCGCTCCGCCGGCGGCCGAAGGTGTACAACTTCCCGTGGCTGATGTATCGCTTGATGAAAGTCACCCGCTGGCTGCCGGACTTCGTCATCCGCCGCCGGGCCATGCGGATCAGCGACCCGCACTGACGGCCGCCGGACATATAACCAACCCCATGCGCGTGTTCATCAGTGCCGGCGAGCCGAGCGGAGACCTCCACGGGGCGAACCTGGGCGTCGCCCTCCGGCAACGGATTCCGAACCTGGAACTGGTCGGGTTCGGCGGCCCGCGGATGGCCACGGCCGGCGTGGAGTTGATGTACCCGCTCACCGAGTTGGCCGTCATGTGGCTCGGCCGCGTACTGGCCAACCTGCCGACGTTCCTCCGCCTCGGCGCGAAGGCCGAGTCCTACTTCCGCATGCAGCGGCCCGACGCCGTCGTTCTCATCGACTACCCCGGCTTCAACTTCCACATGGCCCAGCGGGCGCACCGGTACGGCGTGCCGGTGTATTACTTCGTCCCGCCACAACTCTGGGCGTGGCGCGGCGGCCGCGTGAAGAAGGTGCGAAAACACGTCACGGCGGTGCTCACCGCCCTGCCCTTCGAGGAGGATTGGTATCACAGTCGGGGGGTGCGGACGCACTACGTCGGGCACCCGTACTTCGACGAGATCGCCAGCCAGAAACTCGACCCGGCGTTCATGGCCGAGCAGCGGGCGAAGCCGGGGGACATCGTCGCCCTGCTGCCCGGCTCGCGGACGCAAGAGGTGACGGGCAACGTGCCGATGATGGTGCGGGCGGCGGAGCGGATCACGGCGGCTCGACCCGGCACGCGGTTCCTCGTCGCGGCGTTCAAGGAGAAGCAGGCGGCGCTCGTGCGGGAAGTGCTGGCGGGCCGGTCGCTTCCGGTCGAAATTCACGTCGGCCGCACCCCGGAGATCATCGAGTTGTGCCAGTGCTGCGTGGCGGTGTCGGGATCGGTTTCGTTGGAATTGCTGGTGCGGCGGAAGCCGACGGCGGTGGTGTACCGGTCGGGCCGGTTGTTGGAAGCCGTCGCGCGGCGGATCCTCACGGTCAAGTACCTGAGTTTGACGAACCTGCTGGCGGACGAGGAGTTGTCGCCGGAGTTCCCCGGGGCGGCGGACTTCGGCGGGCCGGTGTCCGACACGGTGCTAAAGTGGCTGACGGATGAACCCGCTCGCGCCGCCGTGGTGGCGAAGTTGGACGCCCTGTGCGCGAAGGTGGCTGTCCCCGGCGCGGTCGCCCGCGCGGCGGATTTTCTGACGAGCGAACTGGTTCGATCTCCGCTGCCCCCGGTCGGGAGTCCGTCATGAGTGCCCCCACCGAAGCGGTGCAAGACTACCTGAAGGCGATCCACCGCCGCGGCGGGGCGGACGGCATCGTGTCGCCCAAGGACATCGCCGACGACCTGGACGTCCGCGCGCCGTCGGTGACGGGCATGTTGAAGCGGCTGGCGGAAGCCGGGTGGATCGACTACACCCCAGGCAGCGGGGCCAAGCTGACCACCGCCGGGGTGACGGAAGCCCGCCGGGTGATTCGCCGTCACCGCCTCATCGAATTGTTCCTGACGCAGGTGCTGGGGCTGGACTGGAGTGAAGTGGACGCCGAGGCCGAGGCGCTCGAACACGCCATCTCCCCCCGACTGGAACAGGCCATCGCCGCGCACCTGGGCGAGCCGCTCGAAGACCCGCACGGGCACCCCATCCCGACCGCGACGGGCGAGATGCCGCACCGCGACTTCAGCCGACTCAGCGAATACCGCGCCGGCGATGTGGTGCTGATCCGTGAAGCACAAGACGATCACGCGGAGCGGCTCCGCCGGTGGCGGGATCTCGGACTGGTGCCGGGCGTGACGGTGCGATTCGTGCGGTACGAGGAACTCGACGACCTGTTCGAGATCGCCATCGGCGGGCGGTCCATCCAACTGGGGAGTGAAGGATTAACCGGCTTGCGGGGGGAACGGGTTGACGGGTGATAACCCGGTGTCGGGAATGTCCGGCCCGATTTTCGCTCGCCCGCCGGCGGAAATTTGCCCCTCGTCCCATGCGCCCTAGCTTTGGGTGTCGCCCGTGCGGTCCCATCGAGAGGTCGGTGTCATGTTCCAACTCGTCGCTTGCAACCTGGCCGTGCTCGCCATCGCGGGCTTCTATTACGCCTGGAAGGACCACGCCGGCCGCGAGGCCCACCGCCGTGCGCAACTCCGCGACCGCGTCGCCTACATGCTGTGGGCCGCCGTTCAGCGGGGGTGAAACGGTACGTAGGCTCCGGATTCGGCACACGTCCGTCGGTCGAAAAAAGTGGCGGGTCGAATCCGCCACGTGCCACCGCCACTCGAACGCGCCTACTCATACGGCATGTCCAGTTTCAACGACGCCCGCCTCCGGGCCGTGAATGACAGTCCCATCCGGGAAGACGGCGAGTACGTCCTGTACTGGCCGCAGATGTACCGGCGGCTGACGCACAACCACGCACTCGACTACGCCCTGACCACGGCCCGGCGGTTGAAGAAACCGCTGGTCGTGTACGAGGGGCTGCGGCTGGATTACCCGTGGGCGAGCGCGCGGCACCACCAGTTCCTGTTGGAAGGGATGCGGGACAACGCGGCCACGGCGGCGCGGGTCGGCGCAACCTACTGGCCGTTCGTCGAAACCCCGGACCAACCCGCGCGGGGGTTGGTCCGTAAACTGTGCGCGTCCGCCTGCCTGCTCGTCACCGACGACTACCCGCAGTTCATCGTCCCCGCGCAGACTCGCGCCGTCGCCGCCGCTGTGGACATCGCCGTTCACGCCATTGACGGCAACAGCCTCGTGCCGCTGTCGCTGCTCGGCCCGCCGACGGCCGCCGCCGCGCACCTCCGCCCGAAGTGGCACAAGCTATTCGCCGAGGCGTGGCAGCATCGCGCCGCCGCCGAACCGGACTTCGACACCGGGGTGAAAGGATCACCGAAGCCGCCTTTCAAGTTGTGGGAGCCCGCGAAAGACCTCGCCGCATTCGCGCAGGCGTTGCCAGTCGATCAAACGGTGCCACCGGTGCCGGGCGTGGTCGGCGGGACGATCGCCGGAGCGGAAGCGCTGGCGGACTTCGTGCAGTTCAAATTGGCGCGGTACGCCGACGGCCGCAACGCCCCGGACGACCCACAGCGGAACGCGGCCAGCGGGCTGAGCGCGTACCTGCATTACGGGCATCTGTCCATCCAGCAGGTGACCGAAGCCGTCTTGGGGCCGAAGTGGACGGCCGCCGAGTTGAACGCGAAGACGCGGAACCGCGACGACTTCTTCTGCCGCGACGCCAACGTGAACAGTTACCTCGACGAGGCCGTCACCTGGCGGGATGTGGGGTATCAGTGGCACTTCGCGCGAATGGCGCAGGCGGCCAAGTTGGGCACCATCAGCCGCGCCGCGGGCGACCTTCCGGCGTTCAACTTCGAGACCTTCGACTTTTCGCCCCTGAGTCCCGAAGGCACTCTGGCCGGCCTGCTGCCGGAGTGGGCGTCGGCCACGCTGACCAAGCACACGAAGGACCGCCGCGAGTTCCTCTACACGCCGGAGCAGTTCGAGAACGGGGACACGCACGACGAGTTGTGGAACGCGGCCCAGCGGGAGTTGGTGGCGACCGGCCGCATCCACAACTACCTGCGGATGCTGTGGGGGAAGAAGGTGCTAGAGTGGAGCGAAACCCCGGAGGAGGCCTACCGGGTGTTGGAACACTTGAACAACAAGTACGCGGTGGACGGCCGCGACCCGAACAGTTACACGGGCATCCTGTGGTGCTTCGGTCTGTTCGACCGCCCGTGGCCGCCGGAGCGGGACGTGTTCGGCAACATCCGTTTCATGTCCAGCGGCAATACCGCCAAGAAGTTCAAGCTGACCGGCTACTACGAGTACGTGGGCCGGCTGCCGACCATCGCGCAAGTGCGGCAGGGGAAGACCGCCATCCGTCCCGCCGGGCTGTTCGGGTGACGGGAGGGGCGCGTCCGTTCGTTCGGAAGTCCACCTTCGAGGAACCGGGCCTGCGTTGTGCCGGCCTGACGGCTGGCACATGCCAAACCTCAAGGACACATCCCACTCAGTTCCATTTTTCGTTTGTAACACCGCGCAACCAAGTTGTGGCATCTCGCCCCGGCGCGGTACAATTTCACCACCTTCCGACCGTCCCCGACGCGGGTTTCGCCCATGGCCGCCGTCCCCCTGCCCACCGGTATCGACGAGAAGTTGACCGAGCTGGCCGTCGAGATCCGCCGCCTGCGGGTCATCCGCGGCATCAGTTGGGCGGCGCTCGCCCTGTTCGCACTGCCCGTTGCTGCTATCGCCGTGGATTCGACCGTCGGCGCGTCCGTGCCGAGGTACGCCCGCGGGTTGATGTTCGTCGGGTGGGCGGCGCTGGGGGCGTTGGCCACGTGGGTGTTCGTGTGGCGACGGATGCACGGCGACGTGCCGTCGGCCGAACTCGCCACCGCCATTGAGGAGAAGTACCCCAGCCTGTCGGAACGGCTCCGTACGCTGGTCGAACTGAGCGAACACGCCGAAGCCGGCAACGGGTCCAGGGCGCTCATCTCGGTCCTCGCCCGCGAGACCGAGAAGCGGACGCACAAGTTGAACTTCTTCCGCGCCGCCCCGACTGGCGTGAGTTTCCGCGCCGCCGCCATCGCCCTCGCGTTCGGCGCGGTGGCCGTCGCCCTCATCTTCTTCGTCCGCTGGTACACCCCGCCGGTGGAGGTCGCGTACACCGTGGCCGTGTCGTCCGGCGACCCGGTGGTGAAGCGGGGTGAGCCGGTCACGCTGACTGCCTTCCTGAAGAAGTCCAAGCCGACGGCGGTGCTGCCCGAGACGGCGGTGCTCATCTTCCGCGAGCCGGGCACCGAGGCCGAGAAGAAGTTGCCCATGGCGGCCGACGACAAGGCCGCGTTCAGCGTCACCCGCCCCAAGGTGGAGGCCGACTTCGAGTACGCCGTCGAGTGCGGTGAGGTGCGGACCGACTGGCACACCGTCTCAGCCGTCGATCCGGTGGAAGTCGCCGCCGGCACGACCACCACCGCCACCGCGCCGCTGTACGTCACGGCCGACCCGGTGCAAACGCGGGACGGGTTGTCCGAGATGGACGTGATGCAACACGGCACCATCACCTACGACGTGAAGCTGTCCCGGCCGGCCGTCGAGGGCAAGCTCGAATGGCGACCGGCCGACGCCATGGCCGAGCAGGGCGCGAACGACACCCCGCTGGTGTTCGCCCCCGACCGGCGGTCGTTCGCGTACACGCACACCGCCGCCACCGACGGCACGCTGAAGTTCGTCCTCACCGGCGAGAAGGGCGTGAAGACGGAAGTGCCGGTCGCGGTCCGGGCCGTCGTGGACACTCCGCCCCGGTTCGAGAAGGTCCTCGGCCTGCCGCTCGGCCAGCGGGACATCCGCCCGGATCGCCCGCTCAATTTCGATCTCGTGGTCGCCGACGACGTGGCCGTGTCCGCGGTGGTCGTCGAATACGCCCGGCTGATCGGCGACAAGCCCGGCGAAACCAAGGTCGAGAACGTCCCCCTGGCCGGCCTCGGCACCCGCCGGGGTGAGGGCGTTTACGCCTTCAACTTGTCCGGCAAGGCGAACGACGGCGAGCGCATCCGCGTCCGGCTGAAGGTGACTGACAACCGCGCCGTCCCCCAGGCGAAACTCACCCCGCAGTCCACGACCTTCCCGGACAGCGACTGGGCCATCCTCCGGGTGAGTTCGGCCGCCGCCCCCATCGCCGAGCAAGAGATCATTGGCCAGCAAGAGAAGCTGGAGGCGAAGTTGGACACGGCGGCTAAAAAGATCGCGGCCGCCCAGAAAGACGTGGCGACGGTGAAGGAAGCCGCCGACGGCAAGCCGAAACTGACGGCGGATCAGGCCATCCGCCTGGATCAGGCCCGCGAGAACGCCCGCGACGCCGCGAACGAGTTGAACGACGCCGCCCGCGATGCCGACGTGGTGCCGGACCTCCGCCCGCTGGCACAAGCCGCCCGCGAGGTGGCCGGCCGGCACCTCCGCCCGGCCGACGACCAGTTGCGGAAGGCCGGCAACGAGCCGGACGCCGGCAAGCGGGACGAGGCCACCGCCGCCGCCGCGGACGAATTGGAACAGGCTCGCGCCGCCGTGGACGAGTTGCGGAAGAAGACCGCCGCCACCGCCCGCGACCGCCTCACCCGCGAGAAGTTGTTGGAACTGTCCGAGGACGAGCGGAAACTCGCCGAGGAAGCCGCGAAAGCCGACGCCGCCACGGCCGCCGACCTCGCCGCCAAGCAGCAGGAACTCCGCGACCGTCTCGACAAGTTGTTCGCCGAGGACGACGGGTTGAAGAAGGAAGTGGAGAAGGCGAACCGGGAAGAGGCCGCCGCGCTGGCCGACGAGTTGCGGCGGCTGAAACGGCGACAGGCGGAACTGGACGCCGCCACCCGCGCCGCCGCCGACCGGGGCAAGCGGGAGGCTGCCGACGAACTGCGGAAGAAGCAAGAGGAACTGGCGAAGAAGGCCGCCGCGCTGAAGGCGAAGACCGACACCGCCTCCCGTGTCGGGCAGACCGACCCGCTCGACCCGAAGCCGTTTACCGACGCCGCCGACAAGATGACCGGCGACACGCCGCTTGCCGCACTCACCGAACAGGAGAAGGCGGCGCGGGAACTCGACCGCCTCGCCGACAAGCTGGCGGATCAGGCCAACCGGCGGACCGACGCGAAGGAGGCCGCCGCGCAGATCGCCAAGTGGCAGGAAGACCTCCGCCGCCGTGCCGCCGACGCCGCGAAGCAGAACCCAGACGGCCTGACCTCCGCCACGCAACAGAAACTCCAGGCCGAACAGAAGGCGATCCAGAAAGCCACCGAGCGCCTCCGGTTGCCGCCATCGGACGCCCTTCAACGGGCCAAGCAAGACGCCAGCGAGAAGGCCGGGAAGGCCGCCGACGCGGTCGGAAAGCCCGACGCCGACGCGGCGATGAAGCAGTCCGCCGACGCCCTGGCGAAGTTGGCCGAGCAGACACCGGGCACCGCCGACCGCCTGCAAGCCGCGAAGGACCAGTTGGAGAAACTCCGCCGCGAACAGGACACCATCGCCCGCGCCGCCGCCGCCGCCGTGAAGGCCGCCGAGGGCAAGAACCCCGACGACCAAACGACTCGCGACGAACTGGCGAAGAAGTTGAAGGACGCCGCCGAGCAGCAGGACGAGTTGGCGACGAAGTTGAAAGCCCTCGACACCCCCGGCCAGGAGCAGCGGCGGGACCGCACCGCCGCCGCCGGGCAACAGGCCGGCGACGACCTCCGCCAGGGTCTGCCGCAAGACATCCCCGCGTCGCAAGCCGACACCAAGCGGCGGTTGGATCGCCTCCGCGACGCCCTCAACGGCGACACCCCCGCCGACGACAAAGCCGGCGAACTGGCCCAGATGCAACAGCAACTGACCGACGACCTGACCAAGATGGAGAAGCCGAACCCGGACGAACTTCAACGCCTCCAGCGGCGGCAGAAGGAGATCAACCAGGAACTGGCGAAGCTGCACGCTCCCGAAGCGAACGGTGAGAAGACCGACGCCCGCGACGCCGGACAAGCCGCCGAGGCCGCGCTCCAGAAGCCAGAGCCGGACGTGGACGAACTGCGGAAGAAGTCGAAGGCCGTCGCCGACGCCACCAAGAAGTTGGCTGACAAGGTGGCCGGCGAGTCCGACGAGGACACGCTCGACCGCCTCGCCAAGAACCGCGCCGAGCAGGCCCAGAAGGCCACCGACACGGCCGACCGTGGGGCCGACCCGGCCCGCACCCGCGAGGCCCAGCAACAACTCGACCGCGACATCGCCGACCTCGCCGCCGCTCGATCCGGGGACGCCCAAACCGCCAAGAAGAAAGCCGCCGACGCCCTCGAACGGCTGACGCGGACCCCCGAACCGGACAAGCAGAAGGAGCTTCAGAGGCAGGCCGCGGATGCCATGAAGGAACTGGCCGAGAAGGTGCGGAAGAACGGCGACCGCACGGCCGGGCCGGAGGTGGCGGACGCGCCGAAACTCGACCCGGCGGACCCGACCGACCCGGACAACGGGCTGGCCACCGAAGAGCAGGCGAAGGCCGCCCGCGACCTCGCCAAACAGCAGCGCGACCTCCGCGACGAACTGTCGAAGGCCACCGAGGACAACGCCAAGGCCCAACCGAAGCCGGCTGACGGCGACCCACTCGGCGACCTCGCCACGGAGCAGGCCGACATCGCCAAGCAGGCGAACGAACTGGCGAAGAAGGCGGACGGCGCGGCCAAGCAGCCGAGCCAGGACGCGGCCGGGTCCACCCAGGAGGCCACCAACCAGTTGACCGCCGGGGACGCCCAGGCCGCCGAGAAGGCCGGCAAGGCCGCCGCCGAACAACTGGCTCAAGCCCGCGACAAGGGCGCGAATGATGACACCAGGAAGCAGGCCGGCGAGTTGGCGCGGAAGCAAGAGGAGTTGAACCAGAAGGTCGCCGAGGCCGGGAAAGACCCCGGCGCGGCCGCCGCTCGCCAGCAGCGACGGCAGCAGGAACTCGCCCGTGACGCCAAGGACGTGGCCGACAAACTGGACCGCGCCGCCGATCGCCAGGCGGCGGGAATGGGGGAGCCGCCGACGGGCGACCAGCCGCTCAAGCAGGCCGCCGATCAGGCGCGGAAGGCCGGCCAACAGATGGACAAGGCCGGCCGGGAAACCGGAGGCGGCAAATCCGACCGCGCCGCCGACGCCCGCAAGCAAGCCGGCGAGAACCTGAAACAAGCGGCCGCCGCCGCCGGCCAGGGGGCTGGCGAGCCGATGCCCGGCGGGCAGGCGGGCGACGGCGGCAAACGCGCCGCGGGACAGGCCGCGCAACAGGCCGGCGACAAGATGGCCCAGGCCCAGGGCGAACTCGGCAAGGGGCCGGGCGGTACCCCCGCCGCCGGACAGGCCATGAAGGACGCCGCCGATCAACTGCAAAAGGCCGCCGACCAACTCGCGCGGTCCGGTCAGGGCCAGGGCGACGGTGAGCCGATGCCGGGCGAGGGCGGCGGCGGCCAGAACCCCAGAGGGAACACTGGCGAGTTCGGGAAACCCGCCACCGACAAGGTTCCCAGCGTCGTCGTCGAGAACCTCGGCAAGTCGTGGGGCGACCTCCCCGGCGACGTGAAGTCCAAGATGCTCCAGGAACTGTCCGCCAAGTACGGCGACGACTACGCCAAGGCCATCAAGCTGTACTTCGAGCAGTTGGCCGACCGGAAGTGAGCCGGCCCGCCCCACGAGACCGATGCCCCCGCTTCGGCGGGGCGTACCATTTCCCCATGAACACCGCGCTCCGCCTCGGCACCCGTCGCAGCCCCCTCGCCCTCTGGCAGGCCCGGCACGTCGAGGCCAAACTCCTCCCCCTCGTCGATCCGGTGCCCATCGAACTGGTACTCATCGACACCCACGGCGACCGCGACCAGGCCTCCGCCCTGAGCAACATGGGCGGCTTCGGCGTGTTCACGAAGGCCATCCAGGACGCGCTGCTGGACCGCCGCGCGGACGTGGCCGTACACAGCCTGAAGGACTTGCCGACCATCCCTACTGTCGGGTTGGAACTCGCCGCCGTACCCCCGCGCGGACCGACCGGCGATGCGTTCGTGTCGGTGAAGTGGACGCAGTTTGACGACCTGCCGGCCGGGGCGACCGTCGGCACCAGTTCCCTCCGCCGGCGGGCGCAACTGCTCAACCGACGCCCGGACCTGCGGCTCGTCGAACTGCGGGGCAACGTCGACACCCGCCTCCGCAAACTGACGGAACAGAACTTGGACGCGATCATCCTGGCCGAAGCCGGGCTGAGCCGCCTGGGGTTGGAAAGTCACATCACCGAGGTGCTGGATTCCGAGTGGATGCTGCCGGCGGTCGGCCAAGGCGCGATCGGGCTGGAGTGCCGGACGGATGACGAGTTCGCCCGCGAGACGGTCGGCGGCGTGTCGGACCACGACACCCTGGCGCGGGTGACGGCGGAGCGGGCGATGCTGGCGGCGCTGGGCGGCGGGTGTCTGGTGCCCATCGGCGCGACCTCGTCGGTCGAGCGCGGGGTGCTGACGGTGCGCGGGGCGGTGCTGAACCGCGACGGCACGCGGCGGGTGGTGGCCACCCACCGGGGGAGTTCCGCCGCGCCGCTGGCGGTCGGGCAGGAACTCGCCGCGATGCTCTTGGCCGAAGGCGCGGGGGACGTGTTGGAAGGGCTGATCTGACCGCCGTCGTGAACCCGTGGAAACGACCCCGCCCGCGGGGAGAGCCGCGGGCGGGGCACGAGCATCAACCGTCGAGTCAACTTACTGGTCGCGCATCGGCCGCTGCGGGGCCAGTTTGGCGAACTCGAACGGTTCGCCGGTCATGTCCTTCCACTTCGACCGCTGCGCGGCGGTGAGGGACTTCTCGATCTTCTCGGCGGTGTCGTCGGCCAGGTTCTTCATCTTCTTCTGCATCTCCGCGAAGGCTTCGCGGTCGAACCCGCCGCCGCCGCCACCTCGCAGGCCCCGGAACAGTTCGGTCCGCTCCTTGGTCATCTCTTCATTCAGTTCCGCGATCTTCGCGGTCTGATCCTCGGACAGGCCGAGTTCCTTGACGACGCGGGCGTTGGTGAAGGCGTTGCCGGCGAGCTGCTGGTTCTCGAGTTGGGACAGCCGCTTCTGCTGCTCGCTCGTCAGGGTGGACTTGGTGATGGCCATCCGCTCCTCGAGCATCTGGACCTGCACCTTGAGGAACTTCAGTTGGTCCTCGTCGCTCCGCTGGGTCGCGCCGCCGCCGAACCCGCCGCCCGCGCCGCCACGACCGCCGCCCGGTTGGCCCCCGCCGCCGCCCGGCTGACCCGTCCGGGCCGGCGGCGCGAACTCCTTCATCGCCTCGGTCAACTTGGCGGTGTAGGAGTTCAACTTGGCCGCCTGGTCCTCGGTGATCTTCAGCTCTTCTTGCAGCGGCTTGTTGGTGAAGAGGCCCGTCCGCAGGTTCACCGCGCCGCCGCCGAACCCGCCGCCGGTTTGGGCCGTCGCGGTGCCGCCACACAGGGCAATCAGGCCCACCGTCATCAGCCACTTGGTCATCGCGCGCATGGGAGAAACCCCTTGGGGAAGTGAGCCGCCGACCGCCTGCGAGGGCGACCGGATCGGTGCTAGTGTAAGGACCGTCACGCCACCAGTTACTGGTCGTTCCGCATCGGGGCGCGACCGCCGAGCAGGTTCAACTTGGTCAGGTCGAACTTCTCGCCGGTCAGCTCTTTCCACGCCTTCTTCTGGTCATCGGTCAGTTCGGCGGCCACCTTCTCCATCGCTTTGGCGGTGGCTTCGGCCCGCTTCTTGGCGGCCTCGGCCAGGGCGGCGGCGTCCGGCCGCTCGGCCCCCGGTTGCGGGCGACCGCCCGGCCGACGGCCGGTGCCGGCCTCGTCGCCAATCGTCTTCACCTTCGCCTTCTGCTCGTCGGTCAGCTTCAGCGCCTTCAGCACATCCGCGTTGGCGAACGCCCGCAGGCCCATCCGCTGCACTTCGATCTGCTTGACCCGCTTCTTCTGTTCGGTGGTCAGGGTGTCGGTGACGACCTTGGTGATTTCCTCGTTCACTTTCGTCATCTCGCCGGTGATTTCCGTCATCTTGGCGCGATCCGGTCGTTCGCCGCCGGTGAACAGTTCGCGCAGCTTCTTGGTCGCGTCGGCCTGCTTGGCGGCCACGTCCTTGAACTTTCCCGTCTGCTCGTCGGTCACTTTCAACTCGGACTGCAAGTCCTTGTTGCTGACGACTTGCGGCAGCAGGCTGGTGGCCCCGCGGGTCCCGCCACCCGGTTGCCGTTGGGCGGTGGCCACGGAACACGCGGCGACGACCGCGACGGCGGTGAAGACGAACCGTTTCATGGAAGGGACTCGGTGAGGAGAGGGGAAATGGGAGCCTGATCGCGAGTTCGTCGCGGCTCTCATTTTTCAGGTTCTATCTTGGCACCTGGTCGGTGAGATGAGAATGAGAGTCCGAAAGTCAGTGACAATCCGGCGAACCGGCCCGGCGGCGTGCTCGCCGGCCATTTTCGCGCCAACGAATCGCGACGGGGGCGGTTACGTCGGGTAGCAGTTGGGGGAATCGGCGGCGGCGGTCGCTGGACGGTTTCCCCGCGACCGGGTACCGTGGACCCGACTGGCCGTCACCGTGACGGCCGACCGCCCCGGCACCCCGACCCCGCCGACCCGCGTGCCACTCGCCCCGGACGCCACCCTCCCGGATCGGGAGTCGGACTGGATTACCGCCGCGCAAGCCGGCGACCGGCCGGCGTTCGCCCGCCTCGTGGACGCCTACTGGGACCGCCTGCACCGCTGGCTGTACCACCTGACCCGCGACCGCCACCGGGCCGAAGACCTGACCCAGGAGACGTTCCTGAAGGCGCTCGCCGCGATCGGCTCGTTCCGCCCCGGCAGCAACTTCCGCGCGTGGCTGTTCCGCATTGGGCACAACAACTTCGTGAACCTGAAGCGGAGCGAGCGGCGGACAGTCGTCGCCCTCCCCGACGAGACCGCCGGAACGACCGCCGACAGCGATCCGGAGAAAGTGGCCAGCGACCGCGAACAACTGGCCCGCGCGACGGCCGCCGTCGCTGGCCTCCCGTCCGACTTCCGAGCGGCCCTGCTGTTGCGGGCCGAACAGGGGATGTCCTTCCGCGAGGTGGCGGCGGTACTGAAGATCACCGAGGAAACGGCCCGGTGGCGGGTGTTCAAGGCTCGGCAAAAGCTGATGACGGTCCTGGAGCCGAACGAGTCGGCCGGTACCGTCGAGGGATGACCATGAAGTGCGAATCGTTCCAAAACCGCTTGCTCGCCTTGCCGTCGCCGGCCGCGCCGACGCCGGAGTTGGCCGCGCACCTGACCGCGTGCGGCGGCTGTCGCGCGTTCGCCGAGCGAGCCGGGAATCTGGACGCGGTCGTCGCCGCCCTGCCGGTGCCCTCGTCCGAAGTGGCGAAGGCGGCGTTCCTCGACTCGCTCGCTGCCCTCGGCCCTGTCATTCATACCAAGCCGTCGATCCTGTCCGCCGACCCGCACAGCAGCACCTTCCGCCCGTTCCATGCCCTGGCTCGGCGGGTGGATTGGAAGTACGCGGGCGGGATCGCGGCGGCGTTCCTGGTCGCCGTGACCGCCTGGACCCTGTGGCCGGCCAACCGCCCCCCCGTCGCGGAGAAAGACGGCCCGCGCCAGGAGTTGCTGGCGAAACAGAACAAGCATCTCGCCGCGCTGGCGTCGGCCGACTCCGCCGACGCCCGCCTCCGCGTGTGGGCCGACTGGACCACCGACCTCCGCGCGGCGACCGCCGACGTGTACAAGGCGGCCGCACCGGGCGACCTCGCCGTGCTCGCGCGGATGTTCGACAAGGCAGTCCGCGACGGCGTCCTGACGCACGCGGATCGGCTCGCCCACGACCGGTTGGCGACCGGACGGGCAGTACTCCTCCGAGATACTCAAGCGAAGATGGCGTCCGCCCGCGAGCAGTTGGAGCGGATCGGGAAGGACGCGCCGCCGGCGCACAAGTCGAACCTGAAACGGATGGCCGACACCGCGCTGGAGGCGCAAACGAAGCTGGCCGATTTGGCCAAGGGGGTGTGACGTGACCGCCCGCACGCTGATCGCCGTTGCCGCGTTCGCCGCCCTGTCCGGGTGGGTGTCCGGTTCGGCACCGGCCGTCGGCCGCACCGCCGACGAGGAAGCCACGCTCCTCAAAAAGAACAGCACCCTGCTGGAAGGGCTGCTCGACGACGGCCTCAAGCTGTCGGCGGCCGAGACGCCATTGGACCGGGCCGCGGCCTGCCGCCGCGCGGCGGATCGCCTCAGCGTGGAACTGTCCGCTGCCGCGCGGTACGAGGACGCCGACCGGGTGAGCGAGGTCGGCGACCTGCTGACCGACCTGCTGACCGACGGGTTCCTGCCGCCCTTCACCGCCGCCCAGGCGGACATCCCGCCCTCGTCGCCGGACTTCCCGCGATTGCAACTGCTCCACCGCGAATCGGCATCGCAATTCGCCGCGGCCGTGGACGCCCTCCCCACCACCGGTTCGTTCGCGGCCGGCCGACGGGTCTCCGCCGTCCGCAAGAAGTTGGCCGCCCTCGCCGCACGGGTCGGCACCCCGACGGAGTGACCGGTCCGTCATCGGCCATACGATGAGGGGGAGTCCGCCTCCTTCACCGGTGCCACCCATGTTCGACCTGACCGCCGTGCAAGCCGCCCTCCGCGACCAGAAGCTCGACGGCTGGCTGCTGTACGACTTCCGCGGCATCAACATCCTCGCCGCCCGCGTCGCCGGCACCTCGTCCAAGTTGTCCCGCCGCTGGGCCTACTTCATTCCGGCGGAGGGGTCACCCAAGAAACTCGCCCACGCCATCGAACCGGCGTCGCTGGACAAATTGCCGGGCGACGACAAGACCACCTACCTGAAGTGGCAGGAGTTCGAGGCCGGCATCGCCCACCTGCTGAGCGGGGCGAAACGGGTAGCGATGGAGTACAGCCCGAAGAACGGCAACATGTACATCAGCCGGGTGGACGCCGGCACCATCGAACTGGTGCGCGGGTGCGGGGTCGAGCCGGTGAGCAGCGGCGACCTGATCCAACAGTTCGAGGCCGTCTGGGACGACGCGCAAGAGGCGTCCCACTTCGAGGCCGCCACGCACACCGACGCCGCCTTCGGGGTGGCGTGGCAGTTCATCGCCGAGCAGATCCGCCAGAACGGGCACACCACCGAGACGGCGGTGCAAGCCCGCATCATGAAACACTTCGCCGACAACAAGATGACCACCTACAGCCCGCCCATCGTCGGCGAGGGGCCGCACAGCGGCGACCCGCACTTCGAGCCGACGGATGAGAAGGACCGCCGCATCGGGCCGAACAGCTTCGTCCTGGTGGACCTGTGGGCGAAGATGGACCGCCCCCGCGCGGTGTACTCCGACCTGACGCGAGTGGGATACGTCGGCGAGGACGTGCCGGCGAAGATCAACGACGTGTTCCACATCGTGGCCGCCGCCCGCGACGCCGGCGTCGCGCGGGTGCGGCGGGCGTTCGAAAAGGGCGACCCACTCCAAGGCTGGGAGGTCGATGCCGCCACCCGCGAGGTGATCGACAAGGCCGGATACGGGAAATACTTCACCCACCGCACCGGGCACAACATCGGTCAAGAGGTTCACGGCAACGGCTGCCACATGGACGGCCTCGAAACCCGCGAGGAGCGGCGGGTGATGAAGCGGACGTGCTTCAGCATCGAGCCGGGCATCTACCTGCCGGAGTTCGGCGTCCGCAGCGAGATCGACGTGTTCATCGACGCGGCGGGCGGGGTCCACGTCACCGGCGGCGATTTGCAAACCGAAGTCCGGCGGGTCATCGTGTGACGCGGGCGGAAGGCGCGGCGGGTGGGGTCTTGGCGGACCGAACCCGGTTCGGGTCAGCGCCGCGACACGCGGGCGATATACTGTCAGCGTGGCCCGCGAGCCGGCTGGAACCGGCCGGGCCATCTCCCCACCACTTGATTCGAGGACTTGCCGATGAACGCCGACCTCCGCCGCCGCTCCGAAGAGTTGGCGACCCGCCTGGCCTCTCTCCGGAGGTCTCTTTGACGTCCCTGGCAAACTGAAGGACCGCGAGGCCATCGACGCCAAGCAGGCCGCGCCCGGCTTCTGGGACGACCCGGAAGGGGCCAAAGGGGTGATCCAGAAGGCGAAAGTGCTGAACGCCGTGCTGAAACCCTACGAAGAGCTGGATCAGGCCAACGCCGACATCACCGCCATGGCCGAGATGGCCGAGGAGGATGCCAGCTTCGAGGCCGAAATCGCCCCGGCGCTGGCGGACGCCGAGGCCAAACTGGACGCCTTCGAGCTGAAGGCGATGATGTCCGGCAAGCAGGACGGGTGCAACGCCATCGTCCGGTTGCAAGCCGGACAGGGCGGCACCGACGCCTGCGACTGGGCGGACTCCCTCCGCCGCATGTACGCCATGTGGGCCAAGCGGCACGGGTTCACCGTCGAGGAAGTGGACGAGGTGACGAACGTCGAGGCCGGGGTGCAGAGTTGCGAGTTCCGGGTCGTCGGCGAGTACGCCTACGGCTACCTCCAGGCCGAGATCGGCGCGCACCGGTTCGTCCGCATCAGCCCGTTCGGGGACGGCGGCACCCGTCAGACCAGCTTCGTCGGGGTGGACGTGACGCCCGAGTTGGACGACACCATCGAGATCGTCGTCAACGAGAAGGAACTGGAGATGCAGACGTTCTGCTCCGGCGGGCCGGGCGGTCAGCACCAGAACAAAACGCAGTCCGGCGTGCGGCTGATCCACAAGAGCGGGGTGCGGGGCGAGAGCCGCACCGAGCGGAGCCAGCCGAAGAACTACGCCAACGCGCTGGCACTGTTGAAGGCTCGCCTGTACCAGATCGAGGAGCAGAAGCGGCTCGGCGACATCGCCAACCGGTACGACGCCAAGGGCGAAATCTCTTTCGGCAACCAGATCCGCAGCTACGTCATGCAGCCGTACACGCTCGTCCGCGAGGAGCGGGACGGGATCGAGTTGAAGATCCCCGCCGTGAACGCCGTCCTGGACGGCGGGCCGGAACTGGACGAGTTCATGTACTCTTACCTGCGGTATAAAGCCGCCCGCGCCAACAAGGTTGCTGCCGGGAAGTAAGAAAGCGGCCCGCGGACGAGGCAGACACGACGCGGATGAGAACCGGACCAGACTCAACTTGTTCTGATCCTGCTTTCATCGGCGTCTCGCCTGCCTCGTCCGCGGGCCATTCACATCATGTCCACAACCACCATCGACATTCCGAATCTGGCGGCCACGGAGGCGCTCGGCCGCGCGCTCGGGCCGCTCCTGTTTCCGGGGGCGGTGATCGCGCTCGTGGGGCAACTGGGGGCCGGAAAGACCCACTTCACCCGCGCCGTGGCGGAGGGATTGCGGGTGCGGAACCCCGCTGTCGTCACCAGCCCCACGTTCGTGTTGATCCAGGAGTACCCGGCGCGATTGCCGATCTATCATTTCGACGCCTACCGTCTGAGCGGCCCGCGCGAGTTCGCCGAGTTGGGCGCGGACGAATACTTACACGGCGACGGCGTGTGCCTCGTCGAGTGGGCGGATAAGGTGCCGGCGGCGCTGCCGACCGAGCGGTTGGAGATTCGGATTGAGATCGTGAACGCGGACCGTCGGCGGTTCGGCGTCACCGCGACGGGATCTCGATACGAGGAATTGGCGGAAGGGTGGCGAGCCGCGGCGGCCGTCGCGGAGAGGGATCGGCCGCCGGACGGGGACGCCGTCACTTGCTCAACACCTTGACGAGTTCGGACAGCCGCGCGGCCCCGACGCGGCGGATCAACTCTTGCACCGCCGTCAGGTCGCGGATGTCCACGTTGCCGCTGACGCGGCCCGGCCCGCGGCCGGCCCCGCCGCCGCCGTTGGTCTTGGACTTCAGTTGCGATTTGTAGGAGGAGATGATGGCCTTCTTGATCTCCCGCCCGTAGGTCTCCTGGATGTACGTCTGCATCTCCGTCGGCCCCACATCCCCCAGGGTGTCCAGGGCCGTCTTCACCATCTCGCGTTGACTCGGTTCGCCGGCCGTGGAAGTGGCCTTACCTTTCGCCATGTGTGTTACCCTCAAGGAAGAAATAGCACTCGTGTCGGGTCGCCCGATACGATTAACCTGATGATAGATGAGCGCCGCTCGCATGTCAGGATGCGAAGTGTATTTTTTTCAAGATCGTCGCGTATCAACCCCTTAAAAGTGTGTTGCGCCGCCCCACACCGTACCCCTCGCACCGAACGAGACCAACCCGATGCCCGATTCGCCCCTGCCCGAGTCCATACACCCGCCGCCGGTGCCACTGATTGAGGGCGTGCACTATTACATCGAGCGCGGGAAGTGGGTGTTCACAGCCACGTATCACTTGCGGCGCGGGACGTGTTGCGACAGCGGGTGCCGCCACTGCCCCTATGATCCGCCGGCAGTCGAGGACCGACCTGCGACGGCCGACGTCGAAGAGAGCTGATTCATTCTCGCCGTCAACTCACGCTCGGCAGTCGTGACAACCCGAACGACGGCGATTCTCTCGCGGGCCTGCGGAGAACACTGTTCCGCGATACAGACTCCTGGTCTGGAGATGACAGGCCTCCAGTGACTTCCACAAGTGCGTGGGAGACGGCGGTCGCGATTGACTGAAACGGTCGCCCGCTCGGACTTTCCCGTTTCCTGGCGTGAAATGCACTGATAAAGTGTCTGGATTGGATCACACCCGCCCGGCTTCACTTTTCCCACCCTCGGTGCCCCATGCTCACCCTCCTCGGTACCCCCGGCCGGTACTGCGACGGCCACTCCCGCCGGTCGTTCCTGCAAGTCGGTGCCCTCGGCGTCGGCGGGCTGACGCTCGCCGGCCTCATGCGGGCCGAAGCCGCGTCCGGGAAGAAGTCGCACAAGTCGGTCATCATGGTGTACCTGTCGGGCGGCATGTCCCACCAGGACAGTTTCGACCCGAAACCGGATGCGCCGGCCGAAGTGCGGGGTGAGTTCAAGGCCATCGGCACCAAGCTGCCAGGCGTCCAGTTCGCCGAGACGACGCCGAAGTTGGCCGCCATCGCGGATAAGCTCGTGGTGCTGCGGTCGGTGGTCGGGCAGCCGGACGAACACAGCAGTTGGATGAGCTACACCGGCACCCCGATGGCCGCCGCGCAACGGGAGAAGAAGCCGCACTTCGGCAGCGTGGTGGCGAAAGTGCAGGGGCAGACGAACCCGCTCATGCCGGCGTTCATCGACCTGTCGCCGACGATGCAACACAAGCCGTACAATTCGCCCGGCCACATGAACCTCGGCCGCGGCGCGCAGGCGGTGAAAGTCGACGGTGACGAAATCGCGGTGATGAAGTCGCTGGCCGTCCCCGTCGCGCAGTTGCAGGACCGCAAGGCCCTTTTGGAGCGGATGGACGCCATCAAGCGGGGGGCCGACCGTACCGGCGGCATCCGCGCCGACACCTTCCACGACCGCGCCTTTGAAGTGTTGACCAGCAACACGCTGGTGAACGCCCTGGACATCACCAAGGAGTCGCCGAAGTTGCGGGACCGGTACGGCAAGGGCAGCCCGAAGCACCTGGGCGACGGCGCGCCGCTGTGGAACGAGCAACTGCTCATGGCCCGCCGGCTGGTGGAAGCCGGTGCCCGCGTCGTCACCTTGGGGTACGGCTTCTGGGACACGCACGGCGGCCACTTCAAGCACATGAAGCAGCACATGCCGACGTTCGACCAGGGCATCTCGGCGCTGATCGAGGACATCTACGCCCGCGGCCTGGACAAGGATTGCACGGTGGTGGTGTGGGGCGAGTTCGGCCGCACGCCGAAGATCAACAAGGACGCCGGGCGGGACCACTGGGCGCGGGTGAACTTCGGCCTGATGTCCGGCGGCGGGATGAAGGTCGGGCAGGTGATCGGCAGCACCGACGCCATCGGCGGCGAGGCGAAGAACGACCCGATCCCGTACCCGTGGGTGCTGGCCACCGTGTACAAGAACCTCGGCATCGACCCGCACGCGATGGTGTACGACGTGTCCGACCGGCCGAACCCGATCCTGCCCAGCAGCGTCGGCACCATCGACCG
>JBBRUO010000002.1:0-31266 GCA_038247725.1 Gemmatales bacterium | reverse complement strand
TCTACAAGGTGGCCGGACTCTCCAGTGTCGGGACGTGCTACCTCTGTACCTCGGCCCTACTCTGGTTATTCAGGCCACTTCAAGACGGGCTGACACGGCAAGTTATCTTGCCGATGATGCCTTATCGGATCCGCCGCACCGGGAGTCCAGTCCACTATGTCCGTGGCACCACCGCCGAGTTGGCTCGTCCCGCCGGCCTCCCGCACGGGGCCGAAGTCGGTTCGCCTCCGCCGGGTGGTGATTGCCGGCGTCGGGCTGTTCGCGGTCGTCGGGTTGCTCACCTACGCCGTCCTTTGGCTGCGCCCGCCACACGCCGCGAAGGTGGTCGTGTGGGCCGCCGACTACGCCGACACGACAATCATCCCGACCAACGCGACCGGTGCCGCCGGCGCGGCCCGCATTCACGAGGTCGCGCGATCCGGCCGTAGTGGGCATTTTCACGCCGACCCGCGACCGTTCCGCTTCACCCGCGGGGACTTCGCCCGGCAGCTTGCCGACCTCGCCGACTTCCGTGGCCCCTCGGTTGTCCTCCTGTTCGCCGCCCACGGTGGATGCGACGGCCAAGGTGCGTTCCTGCTGCCCGACGACGCCGGCCCCGACCCGGCCGACCGCATCCGCCTGCCGACGATTCTGGACGCCTTGGCGAAGCTGCCGAAAGCGTGCCGGAAACTCCTGATCTTCGACGCGACGGCGGCCCCGGCGATTCCCTCGCTCGGTCAGTTCCACAACGACTTCGCTCGGGGGTTGGCGGCGCTGGACGCGCGGATCGCGGACGTCCCGAACCTCGTCGTTTTCTCCAGTACCGGCCCAGATCAACGGTCGTGGCCGGCAGTCGAGCGCGGCACCACGGCGTTTCTGCACTTCGCCAAACGCGGGATGCAGGGTGACGCCGACGCTGACCGCGACGGGCGGTTGAACGCCGCCGAGTTGATCGACTTCACCCGCCACCGCACCCGCGATTGGGCCGCCGACCACCACGCCGCGCTCCAAACACCGACAGTGTTGCCGACCGGCGGGGAAGGGGACCGCCGCGCCGCGGATATGGGCCTGTCACTGGTGGATGGCCCGGCTCCGGCCGACCCGCTGCCGACCCCGTTCGCCCCGCCGCCGGAGTGGGAGGTCGCGTGGCAGCAGTACCGGGAACTTTCTCTCGCCGACCCGCACCCGACCGCCTTCGCCCCGGAACTGTGGCGCGATTACTCGGCGTGGCTGCTCCGGTACGACCGACTCCTCGTCCTCGGCGCGGGCGGTGCGGCGACGGCCTTGCAAACCGCCGACCGCGTGCGAACCCAACTGCTGGCCCGCCGGGTGATCGATGCGACTCCGCAAACGCTCCGCCTGCCGTTCGCTCTCGGCACGCCCGCGCCGAAAGAGACCGTTGCGCGCGAAGGCGTCGAAGCGGTTGTGGTTCTCCCGGACGCGGAGCGGGCGAAGGGGATCGCCACCGCGCTCGCGCGTCTGGGGGGCGATGTGGTGACGAATCGCCTCGCCCTCAGTCGCGCGGTGATTTCCTGGCTGGCCGATGACCCTCTCCCGCGACTGACGACGGCCCGCGCCTTGCTCGTGGTGGTGTGTGAACCGCTGCCGCTGAAACCGGCGGAAGTCCACCTCGTTTCCAAACTGGCCGACGACCTCCCCACGGCGTCCAAATCGACGCTCGCCGGGCCGGTGTTGAAACAAGTGCTGCGCCTCCGACTTCGGGCCGAAGAGGTCGCCGGCGGGTCGCGCGGGGAATTGGTGCGGCCGTGGATTCAAAAGGAAATCGCCACGGCGGACGCGGCCCGGAGTCGCGCCGAGGATCTGCTCTTCGTCGGTGACGAAGAGGCCTGGACGCGCGCCACCGCGGCGGCTGGCGAAGCGGAGGCGGCGTACACCCGCGCCGCCACCGCCGCCGACACGATTCGGGTGGCGGAAGCGGCGTGGCAGACCGGCATCGATGAGCTTTCCGACCTGAGCGAGTGGCTCGCCGACGGCCCGCGCCGCACCGACTTGCCCGACCGGATGAAGACCGAGGCGATGCTGAACGACACCCGCGCCGCTTGGGTTGCCGTCCACGAGTTGGCGACCGCGTGTCGTGCCGAACCCGATGCGGCGAAGGTGGCCGAGTTGACCGGAAAATCGAAACTCGTTTCCTCGTCGATTGCCATACTGCGCGAAGCGCACGCCAACGCCATCGCGGAACTGCTTTCACCACGGGCCGAGACAGAGTCCGCCCGTCGGTGGGTGGCGATGGAGTCGGCGCTGACCGTGCCCGGCGGGGATCGGCGGAAGGAACTCGTCACCGAGTTCCGCCGGGTGTCCCGCCAACTGACCGTCACCGACGCGACGACACCCGACCCGCGGTCGCCGCCGTCCGCGGACATCGCCCGCGAGATCGCCCTCGACCACGCCCGCCGCCGGGGACTGCTGCACATCGCCCGACTTGGAATGCCCGATGTCGGGACGCCGTCACTGGCCTTCCAATTCGAGCAGTTTTCCCGCGTCGCGGACGCCACGGAGATGCTGACCACGGCCAGCTACACGCTCGCCGCGCGGTTCGTCGCGGTCGCCGCTCAAGTGACGGTCGAAGCGAAGGACGAGGCCACGCTTCCGGTCGCCGACCGCCTCGCGCGGGTGTCGGTGTTGCCCACGGCCGCTGATGCCGCGAACCGACTCCGCCGGCTGCGTGCCGCCGAACTGCTCGACTGGCAAGCCGCCCGAACCGAAGCTGACTACTGGGCCGGGAACGACGGCACCGCCACGCCGTACTTTCAGCGCGCCGCGCGCGCCCTCCGCGCGGACGCGGCGACCCTTCGCGACCGCCCCGAGGACCCAGCCGTACTTCCCGACGGGTTCCCGTTCGCCGTCACGTCCGCGGCCAAACGAGTCGTCACCGACGAGCCGATGCCGCGCGTGCCGTTCTCGCTCACAGTCGAAGAGTCGCCGCGATTCCGCCCCGGTGTGGCGGCTTTCTGGGATGCCGCTACTCCCGACCGCCGCTGGCCCCGCGCCACGACTGAAACGGCACCGGCCGACCTCGTGGTCGCCATTCCGCCGCGAACCGAACCGCTGCCCATCGCACCAACGGTCGAAACGTCCGCCGTGGCGTTGACGGGCTATTTTCGAGGTCGAACGTTTCAACGCCCAGTCGCGGTGGAGCGGCATCCGGTCCCGAACGTCACCGCCGTCAACCGTCCGCTGGGCGAACCTGCTTCTGTCGCGGTCCGTGCCGACGCCGCCCTTCGCGCCCGGTTCGGCACGGGCAGTGGAGCACTTCACTTCGTGGTGGATGCCACCGGCAGCATGCGGCCCGACCCGGACGCGCCCGACGACCGGGGCCGATACGCGGTGGCTTGCGACGCGCTCGAAGTGGTGCTGAAGAACATTCCGGTGGGGGTGTCCGTGGCGGTGTCGGCGTTCGGCCACCGCTCCGCCGATGCGAACGAAGGCGGGTTCGACACCCTGCTCCCGTTCACCCGTTGGACTCTCGATGCCGAGAAACAGACCACTGCCGTGATGGGCCGACTCCGCTCGCTCGAGCCGTGGGACGAGTCGCCGGTGGTTCGCTCGGTCCTCCGCGCGAAGGCCACGCTGACCGGCCGCGCCGGGGCGACGGCGGTGATCCTCCTCGGCGACGCGGTGGACACCAAGTTCGCGGATGATGCCGAAGCGAACCCCAAGAAACTCCCGGTGAAAGACGCCATCCGCGCTGCGTTTTCGACCGACACCGCGGCGCTCCACGTCGTCGCCGTGCCCGTGACTGACAAGGCGGAGAAGGCCAGCCAGGACGAGTTTCGAGTGGTCGCCGAGTGCAAGCCGGCCGGCGTGTTCGTCGCGCCGGATCGGACGGCTGAACTGGTGAAATGGGTTCGCACGGCGACCGCCGCCCGCATCCGGGTGACCCTGACGGAGGACGCCGGGAGCCACGACTTGTTGACCGGCACCGAAGAAAGTGACAACTGGCTGTCACCGCTGGTGTCGCCTGGCGGCTACACGGCCCGCGCGACGCTCGGCCCCGTGGTGGCACAGTCGCTCGACCTCCGCCCTGGCGAGCGGCTGTTGCTCGCCCTCGCCGACGGCCAGCCGACGCCCCGCTTCGTGCGGCCGAACGCCGTCGCCGACCTCCCCGCCGTCTCCCGCAAGGCCGCCGGCGAGTGGACGGCCGCCGTGCCGCGACTGCGGCTGCTCGACGCGGGTGGGCTGGAACTGTCGGTGTCCATCGACCGTGCGGGGACCGTGACGAACGTGTTGGCCCCGACTCGACTCGCCGACGTGTGGTTCGATCTCGCCCCGTCGGTGCCACGCCCGGTCGCCGTCCGCTGGGCGACTGGCCCCGGCTGGCCCGCGCCGACGTGGCAACTCTCGACGCGATCCTGGCCGAAGACCGGCACGGTCGGCACGCCGGCGAATCTGTCCGCGTGGTGGTCCGAAGGCGAACCATTCCCGGCCACCGCGACGTGGAAACCCGCGGCCGGGCAACCGCTGATCGATCCTCCACCGACGACGGTGAACGGAACGGTCATCGAATCCGTGACCCTCGAAGACCACGAGGTTGAAGTCGAACCTGACACGCTCGCCAAGAAAAGGTGCCTCGTCGTCCGCCTGGACTTCACGCCGACGGAGACCGTCATCGCGCGGCCGACCGGAGCGGTACCGACGGGGAGCGAGTCGCGGGTGTACCAGTCGGCCGGCAAAGCGACGTGCCTGTTCTGGTGGGCGGACGAGTACCGGATGAACGCGGTGACGGGCTTTGAACTGGTGTCCGTGACCGCCGCGAAGAAGGCCGCCACCACGGTCGTGTTGCCCACGCTCCCACCGCCCACGCCCGCCGGCCCCGTCCCCACCCCCGCCCCCCGGTGACAGTGCCATGACACCGCATGACCCGGTCGGCCCGGACTGGCGCGCCACCCGATCCGCCGCCGGCGGGTCCGGCCGCAAGGTGCTGCCGGCGATTCTCGCCCTCGCCGTCCTCGCCGCCGTCGCCCTCGCCGTCCTGGTCTGGGTGCAACCGGCCCGCCCACCCGTGCTTCTGGCGGTGAACACCTCGTCCGCGGCGTTCGCCGTGGCCGATTTGCGCCGGGTTTCCTCACTCCCCAGCCGGTCGCCACCGGTGTCGCTGGTTGCCGAACCCGATCGCGACCAACTCCGCACCGCCGTCGCCGCGCTGCGGAAGTCGCCGGCCCGGTCGCCCGTCGTCGTCTACCTCGGCGGCGCGGCGGAAGTCGATGCGGCCGGCCATCTGATCCTCGCGCCGACCGTCGCCGGTGCGGACCACGACCGCAACCGCTGGCCGTTCGCCGAGCTCCTACAGTCACTCGCCGAGTGCCCCGCGTCCGGGAAATTCTTGGTCTTGAACCTGTCTGCTTCGGCGGAAGACTGGGTGACGCCGGCGGTTCGCGCGCTCGAATCGGTGCCGGACACCGGGCGAACGGTGCTGTTCGCACACGGCATCGACGAAGTCTCGCACGCCGGGTTGGAGTGGGACGGGTCGGCATTCGCCGGCTACTTCGCCGAGGGCTTTCGCGGCGCAGCGGACGGCTGGAACGAGAGCGGCACGCTCGACGGTCGCGTGAGTGTGAACGAACTGTCCGCGTTCGTGCGGGCGCGGGTGTCCCGGTGGGCGGAACGGAACCGGGCGATCCCGCAGACGCCGTGGCAAACGGGGGAGGGGACCGACTTCGAGTTAGGGTCGGTAACGGAACCGGAGCCGGTCACGGCCGTGACGCTCGCGTACCCGCCACTCTTGCGCGACGCCTGGGCGGTGCGGGATGGGTGGCTCGCGGACGGCCGGAGCACGGCGAATCCGACCGGGTTTTTGGCGCTCGAACGGGCACTTTTGTCAATGGACCGTCAGTGGTTCGACGGCGCGACACCGGACGCCGCACGCGCGACGTTCGACGCAACAGCGACCCAAACGCGACCGCCGCCGGCGCGGGTTCCCCCTGTGTTGAAGGAACTTCCCGCCGCCGATCCGGCGCAGTTTCAGGAGGTCTCGCGGTACGTCGCCCGCGCCGATTCGCCACCGGATCCGGCCGAGAAGCCGCCCGCCGCGACCCCTTCGGCCGTATTCGCTGTCGCCGTGTCGGATGTGGCGTGGACACCCGCCAAATGGAAGCGACTCGCGGAGCTGCTCGCCGTCATTGAACCCGAACCGTCGTCGTTTCCGTCTCTACTCATTCGACGAATCGGCACGACCGAGGAACCCGTTTCCGCCGTGCTGGCCGGGCGACTCGTCCGCGCCGCGACGGAGTTCGAGGCCACGAGCCGGGACGACGAGTTCTTCCCGTGGGGGCAACTCGCCCTCGCCGATGCCGAGGCGCGATGGCGAACGGCGGTCGCGTACACCTTCGCGCCGAAGCATGTCGCGGCCGCGGACGCTGATCGAGCCGTGGCGGAACTCGAAGACGCGGTGCGGTCCCTCGCGTTCGCCCGCGGGCGGTTCGGTCGAGCGGTGGCCGAGTTGCACGCGGCGGACCGCGTCCCCGCCGCCGGACCCCTGACCGCCGCCCGTCAGCGACTTCGCGCGGCACTGGTGCCGCACGGCGAACCGCCGGCCGCCGCCGCGAACACTTGGGCGACCCTGACGGCGGAAGTCGCCGCCGCGCGCCTCCTCGCCGGGGAAGTGGTGCGCCCCGCCGCCCTCGCCCGACTCCGGCAGCGTGCAACCTCCGGCACCGACGGCCCGGCGACACTCGAAGACTTCGACCGACTTCTGGCATCGCCCTTGTTCCCGGCCCCGGATCGCTCCGCCGTCTGGACGGATCGCCTGGCGCTCGCGGCGAAGTTGCACGACGATGTCCGCGCCCGCGACCGTCGCGAGGATGACGGTATCCGTGCCGGGTTGACGCCCGCGCCGTGGCGAGACCCGACCGAACGGCCGCCGTCGCTTCCCAGCCGATCCGGCCCCGTATTTCCGCCGCTGGCCCTGGAAATCCCACCCCCGCCGCGCGAGTTCCTGAACTGGCACGCGGGCCGTTTCGACGACTGGACGTCCGACCCGCTCGACCTGCCAGCCTTCGCGCCGGACGCCGAATTCGCCGCGAAGGCCGCCGAAGTCTGTCGGGCGTTCGGGGCCGCACCCGCGCCGCGTTCGCGGATCGAGTGGGCCGTCGCCCCCGCGTCGGTTGAACTGACGCCGGGCGTGCGAGTGGTCTCGGCGGACGTCCGCATCCGCTTGCTCGGGTCGGAGAACCCGCTCATGGCGAGACTCGCCGTGCTGTCCCCGACACCGGAGTGGGTGACTGGCCGGATCAGCGCTGACATCCAGTTGTCACCGATCCGCTCCGTATCCACGCCGTTGACCGTGAGTGTCGGCTCGGCCCCGCAAAAGTGGGGACGGCTCTCCGGCGTGCTGCTCTCGGCCGCCGTCGCGGGGAGACCCAGTTTCAAGCGGCTCCCGGTGAACACGGATCGGCTTTCGAATCGCCTGGAACTGCTGGTCAAAGCCGCGGCCGACGGGCCGGAACTGCCCGCGACGATACTGCGACTGCGGCCGAACGGCCGACCGAGTTCCTTCACCTTCGCCCTCGCCAATCCGACGGCGGTCGCTCAAACGGTGGCCGTGCGACTCGCCGATCCGCCGCGGCAGATCGCGTCGGTCACGGTCCCGCCAGGCAAGTCCGTTCCGCTGGTATTCCCGCCCCCACCGGCCGCGAACCCGCCGCCCGCCGATCCCTCGCCGGCAACCCCGATCTCCGCTCCCGCGGTGTTCCGCTTTCAACTCCTCGATCCGAAGACGTTCGCGGAACTCCAGGCGTTCAACGTGCCGGTGACACTGCTGGAACCCACCGAATCGGTGACGGTGCGAGAGGTCGTCTTCCGACCAGGGGGCGACGGCAAGCCGGGCGAGTTGTCGGCCGTACTCACCGAGCGGGAATCGTTCCGGGGCGGCCCGATGCCGCTGGCGATGGCGTTGCCGGCCGACCGCAATCCGGGAGTGGTCGTGCCCGACGGGAAACTGAGCGGGACGCTGGACTCCGGCGGCCTGCCGGTGCGGCTGTACGCCACGAATCCGACGTTCGACCGAGGGAAGGGCGGCACCGTCACCCTCACCGTCGCCGCCGACGGGGTGGAACGGGCGTTCGTGTTTCGCGGCGATATCGGCAACGACGGCGGCGTGACGCGATTCAATCCGCTGCTCGTGCCGCGGGTTGCCATCGTCGCGGCCGACTTGGCCACGGGACTGGAGCCGTTGCCGGTGACGTTCGAGACGGAGAACGCGCCGCCGACCGCGACCCTGGAAGTGGACATCGGCACCGGGTCCGGCCCGGATTTCCGACGCGATTACCAATTGGATGTGAACCCGCCGGCGAGGCGGCGGGCGACCACCCTTGTCCTCGACCCGAAAGGGGCGTTCGCACTGTCGGCTGCGATCACGGACACCGGGGTGTCACTGCCCGTGGGCCGGCTCGTCGGCGCGCGGCTGATCCGCGCGCGGATGCTCGACGCGACCGGGAAGGAGATCGCCCGCGCCACCCGCCGGGTGGTGTTCGACGGCGCGGCCCCGCGGAACGTGCGGTTTCTCGACCCGCCCGCGCGGGCGAAAGCGGCCGCCCCGCTGGCCGTGCGGGTGACGGTCGATCCGCCGGTGTCCGGGGTGAAGGAAGTGACCGTCTTCCTCGGCAAGCCGGCGAATAACGCCCCGCCGCCGACGGCGACGCGGATTCCCGCCAAGCCCGACGGCGACGGGTGGACCGCGACGGTCCCACTCGGTGCGGGTCCGGTGCCGGCCGACATTTCCGCTCAGGTGGTGTCCGGCAGCGGGCAGTCCGGGTTCGCCACGATCACTATCGTGCTGGTGCCGGCGGCCGAGTTCGACAAGCCGAAGCCGGGGACCATTTCGGGAACGGTGGTGGAAGGGACCGTCGATCAGCCGGGGCTGACGGTGCGACTTTTCGACGAAAAGGGCCAAGAAAAGGCAAAGGCGAAGACTGCGGACGACGGCACTTTCGCGTTCCCCGACCTGCCGCCGGGGAAGTACCGGGTGTTCGCCGCGAAAGTGACGACCGGCCGCGAGAAGGGGGTGGATCTCGAGGTGAAAGCCGGGGAGACGACGGCCGTGACGCTGTCGCTCGTGCTGAAGTGAGAGGGCAACGGCTATTGGAAGGGCTTTGCAGTGAACGAGTCGTGGCGGTACCATCAACTCGTGATTCGCCATTCGCAGTCACCCCGGAGACCGCCCGCCGTCCATTACCCTACCACCCCAAGGACACCCTCATGCGGCACGCCAGCACTCCGCCTCACCATCAAGGACCACTCCTTCGCTTCCGATTCCCGTGCGCATCGACGAGGCGGCGAAACCCGACGGCGAACCGAGCCAGCCGAGGCGGTAACGTGACACGCCGACGAACGGTCGTCAGTGATAGCAGTGGTCCCCAACGCAACTCCGATCCATCCCTCCCGATAGAGCTTCTCCCATGACCCGCGTTCTTCCGATGTCTCTATTCTTGGCGGTCGCCCTCGGCGCGGCCGTCGCCGCCGAACCGGCGACCACTTCCGCCGCCGCTCCGGTCACGGTCATGCTGGCCCCCGGCAAGGTGCTACTCGACGACCCGCTCAACGCCCCGCTCGCCACGGAGTGGAAGGCGGCCAAGGGCAAGTGGGAGGCAGTGGACGGGGCCGTCCGCGGGGCCGAGCTGCCGGCCGACATGCACGGCGCGGTCGCCCGCCGACCGGTGCCGATGACGGACGCGGTGATCGCGTTCTCGTTCAAGCTGGACGGGGCGAAGGTCATCAGCCTGAGCCTGAACGGGACCAAGGGGCACGTCGGCCGCGTCCGCATCACCCCCGCCGGCGTCACCGTGCAGAAGGACGACCAGGACGGCAAGAACGGACCGGACAAGGGGGCGATGCTGGACACCGCGAAGGTGACGATCAAGCCCGGCGAGTGGCACGCGCTGGTGGTCGAACTCCGCGGGCCGGACATTCTGGCGACGCTCGACGGCAAGCACACCGCGTTCGGCACGCACGAGGCCCTGGACAAGCCGAAGGCGAACCTGGGGCTGACAGTGGCCGGCACCTCCGCGTCGTTCAAGGGGCTGACGGTGCGGGACGCGGCCGGCCCGGCGAAGGACTGGGACGCCACCCGCGCGAAGCTGCTGGCCGCGCGGAAGAAGTGACGAGACGTCCCGCCGCCTTCGTACCATGACAGTCCGCGCGGGAACGGCCGTTCCCGCGCGGACTGTCCTTTTTCCCGGAAGAGTCCTCCGCCATGAGTCGCCCCCGCGTGTTCGTCACCCGTCGGATCCCGGAATCGGGGCTGAGTCGCGTCCTCGCGGCGTGCGACGCCGAGGTGTGGCCGGAGCGGTTGCCGCCGGCAGCAGAGGTGCTGCGGGCGAAGGTGATGGACTGCGACGGGTTGCTCGCGCTCCTCACCGACAAGGTGGACGCCGATCTGCTCGCCGCCGCGCCGAAATTGAAAGTCGTGTCGAACTTCGCCGTCGGCTTCAACAACGTGGACGTCGCCGCGTGTACGGCGAGGGGCATCCCCGTCGGCAACACCCCCGGCGTGCTGACCGAGGCGACCGCCGACATCGCGGTGACGCTGCTGCTGGCGGCGGCGCGACGGCTGGGCGAAAGCGCGACCGACGCCAGGGAAGGGCGGTGGCTGACGTGGGAGCCGCTCGGCTGGCTGGGGGCAGACCTCGGCGGGCGGACGCTCGGCATCGTCGGCATGGGCCGCATCGGGCACGCCACTGCCAAGCGGCTGCACCACGGCTGGGGGATGAAGGTCCTGTACACCGCCCGCAGCCCGAAGCCGGACATCGACCGCGACCTCGGCGCGAAGCAGGTGGACTTCGACACGCTGCTGGCCGAGAGTGATTTCGTCTCGGTGCATGTGGACTTGAACCCGACGACGACGGGCCTGTTCGGCGCGGCCGAGTTCGGGAAGATGAAGCGGACGGCGGTGTTCGTGAACACGGCCCGCGGCCCGCACGTCGATCAGGTCGCACTGGCGAACGCTCTGCGAAAGGGCACGATCTTCGCGGCCGGGCTGGACGTGACCGACCCGGAGCCACTGCCGGCCGATCACGAGCTGTTCAAATTGCCGAACTGCGTCATCGCCCCGCACATCGCCAGCGCCACCACCGACACCCGCGACGCGATGGCCCGCCTCGCCGTGGACAACTTGCTCGCCGGGGTGACGGGCGACCGGCTGCCGAACTGCGTCAACCCGGCCGTGTACGGGTGACGCCTGAGTGTCACCGTTTGCGGGCCTTGTCGAACCACGCGGTCCAGTACGCCTGCGTCAGCTCTTCCATGCCGCCCACGTAGGCGGACGTGGGGATGCGGGCGAAGGCGTCGGTCATGCGGGTCAGGGTGCGGTCGGCGAGGGCCGGACGGTCGGCCCGCGTGTGACCGGTGTACAACATGGACAGGATGATCAACTCCTCCGGCCGATCCTTGTACCGGGTGGCGAGGGTGTCGCACACGGCCGGCAGCTCGTCGTACTTCTTCAGTTGCAACAGGGCGTTCACCAATCGAATGTCGCCCTGGGTGCGGTAGAAGGGGTGCTTGGACTTCGACAACTCCTCGAACAGGACCACCGCCTCGGTCAGTTTGCGGTCGGCGTCCGTCGGTGGTTGCCCGCCGTTGTTATCCCCGCGTGCCAAGCGGAGGAGCGCGAAGCCGAGGTACACCCGCCCGCCGTCGGCCACCAATCCGGTCGGGTTCGACTGCATCAGTTGGCGGAGTCGGACCTCCGCGTCGGCGAGGTTGTGGCCGAGGAGGTGTTTGCCGAGGTCGAACAGGGCCTGCTGGCGGACCTCCCGTTCGCCCGCGTCCTCGCCGGACGTGTTCGCGACTTGTTCAAGTAATCCGCGGCCGTGGTCCCCCAGAGCCTCGGCGTCCTGCCGCGAGGCAACAGGCGGGTTGGCGCGGAGCCGCATGGCCGACTCGTCCAGTTCGGCCCGGCCGAGTCGCAGGTTCGCACGCGCGGCGGCGAGACCGCCGGCGGCCGAGGCCTGCTTCAGCGCGTCCACCGCGTCCGCGAACTTCCCGCCGGCGAGCAACAAGTCGGCTTTCGCCAGGAGGGCCGGGGCGGTGAGGGCGGCGGTCATGCCGGGGGTCTTCCCCCAGCGGTCGTACAGGTCGAGGGCGGCGGTCTTGTCTCCGCCGCGCGTGAGGCAATCGGCGGCGTGCTGGAACAGGTCGGCCTTCGCCGTCGGGTCGGTCTGCTCGTCGGCGGCGGCGAGGAAATCGGCGGCGGCGGTCTGGAACTTGGCGGCCGCCGTCGCGTCCCCCTGGGCGGCCAGTTTGCCGGCCCACGCGGCGACGGCTTCGGCCTGCCATCGGCGGGCCCGGCCGGGCGGGGCGACGACCGCGTAGGCGGCCACCGCGCGAACGGCCGACTCGTACTCGCCGTTCGACAACCCGGCTTGGATCACCTCTTCGAACGTCGCCCGCAGTTCCTCGACCCCGACGTGGGGGTTCTGGAAGTCGCCGGCCGATTTCACGTTCCGGACGACATCTTCGAGCAACTCCGCCGGCCGCAGCGGGTTCGGCCCCGGCTCCGGCGACTTCGCCGCGAGAGCAGCCAAGCGGACGCTCGCGGCCACCCCGGCGGACCCATCCGCGGTGCGGGCCTGGTGGTAAAACTGCCGTGCCTCGGCCACCTTGTTCAACGCTTGGAGGCCGCGACCGGTCTCGTACAGCACCATGCCCCGCTGGTCGGCGGGCAGGCCGGGCGTCTTCTGCGCCTCCTCGAACAGTTTCACGGCTTTCGCGGTGTCGTTCTTGGCGGCGGCGATCCGCGCCCGTTGCACCTTCGCGACGGCCTGCACGTCCGGCGGTGCGGTGGTTCCGATCTGGGACAGCCACCCCTCGGCTTTGTCCGGCTCGTTCAAGCGCAGGCTCAGGTCGCCGAGCATCAACTTGTACTTGGCGATGGCGGCCGGGGTGGAACGGTGGTTCCCGCCCAGGTACCCCGCCAACTCGTCCCGCGCCCGCTTCCAGTCCGGCGGGCTCAGCCGCAAGCAGGTGTCCGCGAGCAACCGGCGGGCTTCTCCCGCGTCTTCACCCGGCGGCACGGTCGCCAGCACCGGGCTGAGGAGTTGCGGATCGCCGACTCCGACGGCGGCGGCGGCCTTCGCCGCGCGGAAGGCGAACCGAGCCGCGTCGGCCTTGTCCGTCAGTTTCGCCGCGTCGCAGGCGGCGAAGTGTTTGTTCGCCTCCGCCCAGTTGTCCGCCGCGTGGACGGGCGAGCCGTACTCGGCGGCGGCGACACGGGCCGAGCCGAGCAGGAATCGGGCGCGGGGGGTGTCATCGGGGACGCGGTCTACAAGTGGGGTCAGTTTCCGCACCGCGTCGTCGAGGGCGAGGAGGTCCGGCGGTTTCTGGTCGAGCGATTGTCGGATGCCGGCCATCAGGTGCTGGTGGGTGGTGGCCGGGTTCGCCGCCTGCGGCGGGAAGTAGCTGTACGCGCACACGGCCGCCACCAGCCCGGCCGCGAACGCCGGGAGCTGCCACTGGTTGCGGCGCGGGGCCGGGGAGTCGGCGGGCGGGGAAGGGGAGGCCGAGTCCGGGGGCATGGCGTGGCATCCTGCGAGCGGGGGCGCAATCCGTGTACGGATAGTTGTGGCAAA
This sequence comes from Gemmatales bacterium, assembly GCA_038247725.1. Taxonomy (GTDB): domain Bacteria; phylum Planctomycetota; class Planctomycetia; order Gemmatales; family Gemmataceae; genus JALHQU01. The sequence goes on along the minus strand of JBBRUO010000002.1, from coordinate 17,704 downwards.
TCGGGGCCATGGGCGTCAAGGCCAAGTGGCCTCCCGCAACATGTTTGTTCACTTCGGCCTCTTGGCTGTCGCGGCCGGGTCGGGTACAGTTCACCCCTGAAGCTCGGTTGCCACACCACCCCCCTCACACCCCAGGGGCGACATGCGACCTCACCACTCTCCCCCCCCGACGGCGGTAAGCCGATACCGGCTTCTCCGCCTCCTCGGGGTCGGTGGCATGAGCGAAGTGTACCTCGGTTACGACGCGACCGACGGCACGTCGGTGGCGGTGAAGGTGTTGGCCGCGCACCTCAGCCGCGAGAAGCAGTTCGTCAACCGCTTTTACCGCGAGGCGCGGTTGAGCCGGGAACTGCGTCACCCGTCCCTTATCCGGGGGTTCGCGTTCGGGTTCGACCCGGAGACGGACAAGCATTACCTGGCGATGGAGTTCGTGGACGGGCCGACGGCGAAGGCCGTGCTGGACGCGGTCGGGCCGTGGCCGGTGGCGGCCGCCGTTCGCGCCGTCACCGAGGTCGCCGCCGCCCTCGATTACCTCCACGATCGGCAACTCGTCCACCGGGACGTCAAGCCGGAGAACATCCTCCTCACCCGCGACGGCCCGGCGAAGTTGGCCGACCTCGGACTGGCGAAGCGACTGTCCGGCGACTCGCAGTTGACGGCCGCGAATCAGGGCGTCGGGACCCCGTCGTATATGCCGCACGAGCAGGCGATGAACGCCGCGCTCGTAGACGCCCGGTCGGACGTGTTCGCCCTCGGCGCGACGCTGTTGCACCTCCTCACCTGGGACGTCCCGCCCGCCGTCGCGGACTCCTTCGCCGGGCACCCGAACGTGCCGCCGGCGGTGGAATCCGTCCTCCGTCGGATGCTGGCACGGAACCCCCGTGACCGCTACGGGTCGGCGGCGGAGGCGGCCGCCGCCCTCGCCGCGACTGGCACTATGACGACCGCCGGGTACGCGGAACTGCTCGACCGCCCCCGCCTGACCGAACGCACCGCCACCCCCGACGCCTTGACCCGACTGGACCCCGTGTCCCCAGCCTTACCGCCGCAATCGGGGCGGGGGGGGACACGCGGGTACGGTCTCGCCTTCGCACTGCTGGCGACCTTCTGCGCCGGCGGGGTCGGGGTGGCCGTCATCGGATCAGCGTTCGAGAACTCCCTCACTAAGTCGCGCACCCCGCCAACCGCCCCGTGCTGTCAATGACCGACCCGTCGTCCCGCCGTCCCGTCCTCGTCGCCCGCGGGTTGCTCATCCTCGCCGCCGTCTTGTGGAGTAGCGGCAGCTTGTTCAGCCGGCTCCTCACCGAAGACACCGGCCTCGGCCTCGATTCGCCCCGACTGACACCGATCCAGATCGCCTTCTGGCGGGGGCTGTTCGCCGGCCTGTCGCTGCTGCCACTGGTGCGGTGGGGCACCGTCCGCTTCCGCCCGCCGATGGCCGCGATGATGCTCTGCTTCACCATCATGAGCGGGCTGTACGTCTCGGCGCTGGTACTGGGCAACGCCGCGAACGCGATCTTCTTGCAAAACACCGCCCCCGTGTGGGTCTACCTGATCGGCGTCTATGTCCTCGCGCATGCCGCAGACGTTCGCACCTTCCGTGCGATGGGGCTGGCGATGGTCGGGGCGGTAGTGATCGTCGTCGGCAACTGGCCCCGTGACCTGACCGGTGACGCCCTGGACCGCGAGGTCGGAATCCTGCTCATGGCCGTCGGCAGCGGGTTCATGTACGCGCTGGTGGTGCTCTTCCTCAATTATTTGAAGGCCGAATCCTCGGCGTGGCTGATGGTGCTGAACCTCGTCGGTAGCGCGGCGGTCCTCGGCGGGGTGGTGCTAGCGCGGTTCGGGTGGGAAGTGTTCGCGGACTGGTTCGCGACCCCGACGGCGGCGCAACTCGGCTTCCTGGCCGTGTTCGGGTTCCTACAAATGGCGATGGCGTACTGGCTGTTCGCCCGGTCGCTGCGGGCCGTGTCGCCACAGGAAGCCGGACTCATTACGCTGCTGGAACCGGTGTTGAACCCGGTGTGGGCGTACCTGATCGCGCCCGACCGGGAGACGCCGACGGTGTGGACGTGCGCCGGCGGCGGTGTACTACTACTGGCCCTGGCGTGGCGGTACGGCGTCAAGCCGAACGTGGTCGTGATCGCCCGCGCGAAGGAGGTGACCGATGCCGAAGTTCCACCTGGCGACCTTCCACAGTGACGCTACCCCGCCGGAGGGCCACCCGCTGTGCGGCGGCTGGATCGAGGCTGTGCGCGGCGTGGATGATCCGCTCGACGCCCTCGGCGTCGTGATCCTCGGCGACGGCAAACCCGTGGTGTTGTGCGCCGTGGACTGGTGCGGGTTGCGGAACGAGGCGCACCGGATTTGGCGGGCGGCGCTGGCGAAGGCGGCACACACCACCCCGGAGCGGGTGCTGCTGCACTGCGTCCACCCGCACGACGCGCCGTTCGCCGACGTGGAGGCGCAGAAGTTGATCGCCGCCGCGAAGGGGCCGCCGTCGCTGGACTTGAGATTCTTCGAAAAGACTGTGGCCGCGTCCGCCGCCGCACTGAAACAGTCGTTGATAGCCGCCGTGGAATTCGACCGCGCCGGGGCGGGGCAGGGGATCGTCGAACAGGTCGCCTCCAACCGCCGCGTATTGGGCGACGACGGCAAGGTGAAGTTCACCCGCACCAGTGCGACGAAACTGAAGGAAGCCCGCGACGCGCCGGTCGGCGTCATCGACCCGCTGTTGCGGACGCTCAGTTTCTGGAAGGGCGACACCCCGCTGGCCGCGCTACACTTCTACGCCACGCACCCGATGAGCTACTACGGCAAGGGGTTCGTCTCGGCCGACTTCTGCGGCTTGGCTCGCCGCAAGCGGGCGGAGGTGCAGAAAGGCGTGGCGCAACTGTACTTCACGGGCTGCGCCGGGAACGTGACCGCCGGCAAGTACAACGACGGGTCGAACGAGAACCGGTCGGTGCTGCGGGACCGAGTGGTGGCCGGGATGGTCGCCGCGTGGGAGGCCACCGAGACGCGACCGATGACCGGCGTGGCGGTGCGGGTCGAGCCGGTGACGTTGCCGCCGCGGACGGAGGCGAACTTCGGGGAAGGGGAGTCGAAGAAGACGCTGGCCGACGAGAAGCAGTCGAAGGCGAAGCGGAACAACGCCGCCCTGCAACTGGCCTGGCTGATGCGGAAAGAGACGCCCATCGAGGTGGTCGCGCTCGACTTCGGCGACGGGTTGGCGACGCTGCACCTGCCCGGCGAGCCGTTCGTCGAGTACCAACTGGCGGCGGCGAAAGTGCGGCCGAAGGGCACCGTCTGCGTGGCCGGGTACGGCGACGGCGGGCCGGGGTATATCCCCACGGCCGCCGGGTATTTGCAGGGCGGGTACGAGCCGACCGTGGCCCTGTGCGGGCCGGACTCCGAGGCGATCCTGATGAAGGCGATGGCGAAGGTGCTGAAGGGCTGACCCGCACCCCACCGGGTGCGAGCCGGTGTTGTATCAGTTCATCGGCTCGGTCGGTTCGACGTAGCCCTTATCGTCAATCTTGATGATGGCCACGTACTCGCCCGTCGAGGGGGACGGCACGAACTCCGAGATGATGCCGCTCACCTGAATCCACGGGTACGGTTGGCCCTGGGCGAAAGGCGAGATTTTGCTCGCCTCCTGGGCGATGATCCGCGCCCGGAGGGGTTCCTTGTCGTTCGCGCAACAAGTCATGCTGAGGAACACCAGGGAGAACTCGCGGCTGGTGCCGGGGACGGGCGCGAACTGTCCCTTCAGCGTGGCCCGCGTGCCCATGAGCGCGTCGCGGGCCGCCGGTTGCTTCGACTGGTCGTTCAGCGACTTGAAGTCGTACACCGGGGGCTTCGTGGTGTCCTCCGCGACGATCATCTTGGAGTACCGCAGCGTTTCTTCCTCGCCCAAGTATTCCTTGATCCAGCGGGCACTGAACCCTTTGCTCGGCACGCCCATCAGGAACAGGAAAATGGGGAAGGCGAGGATGACGACCCGCCAATACACGTTGCCGTGTTCGTGGTCCTCGGCCGAGTGGTCGCCGTGTCCGTGGTCGTGGTGGGCGTGTCCGCCGGCCGTGTCGTGCTGGTGGTCCGGGTGGTCGCACGTCTCGCCCGGCGCGTGGTCGTGGTCGTGATGATCGTGGGTGTGGTCGGGAGCGTGGGAATGGCCGTGGTCGTGGTGGTCGTGTGCGTGGCCGGCGGACCGCCACAGGCACACGCCGCGGACGACGACGACCACGAGCAGGACGATCCCGCCGAGCAGGACCGGTAACTGGAAGGCCGGGGCGAGCAACTTGCTGATCATCCCGCCGTTCTGGTTGCCCAACGTCTGGTACAGCAGCACCGCGACGACGCCGAACACGCCGCAGATGAACACCGTCAGCAGTTGATTCAGGTAGTACTCGCCGGCCCCGTGATCGTGCGAGTGCCCGTGATCGTGAGAATGAGCGTGGTCGTGCCCACCGCCGTGGTGGTCGTGGGCGTGGTCGTGCGAGTGGTCCATGAGCCGAACTCCGGGGGCGGTTATCTTGCGGAGTCCCGGCAATGGGCCCCGGCGATCGTGTCACGGCGCGACGCTGCGGGCCGTCGGATTATACAGAATGTGGACGAGGTAGCAGTAGAACATCACCTGCGAGACGGTGCAGAGGACCAGCGTGAGGATCAACTTCGGGCGGAACACTCGCGTGTACATGACCAGCAGTTTCAGGTCGAACATCGGCCCGAGGACGAGGAAGCCGAGGCGGGCAGAGACGCTCATGCCGGTGAACCCGGCGGCGACGAAGGCGTCCGCCTCGCTACACAGGCAGAGCAGCACGGCGAGGAACATCATGGCCGGGATCGCCAGCAGCGGCTGGTTGACCGACACGTCCTGGATCACCTTGATCCACGCCGGGTTCGTCTTGATGAACGCCGCCAGCAGTGAGCCGATGATCAGGAACGTCATGATGTCGAGGAAGTCGCCCAGCGCCGTGGAGGAGATGTTGTTCAGACGCTGGCCGAGCGTCTTCCGCGGGGGCTTCGGCTCGCCCTCGGCGAGGGGGAGGGCGGCTTTCGGGGGCTGAGCCGTGGCCGTCAGCAGCGGCGTCGTCGATCGCTTCGCCACCAGGTGCACCACGAGCGCGGTGCCGCACGCCACCAGGAACCCCATGCCGCCGCGGAGCAGCACCATCGGCACGCCGAGCGAGGTCTGCTCCGGGCCGACCTTGTAGGCGACGAACGCGATGTACGTGCTGAACAGGACGATGACGTTGACGATCGGCCCCGCCAGCATGTACGCGATGCATACCGACAGCGGCAACCCCTTCCGCAGCAGCCGCCGCATGACCACCACGATACCGCACTCGCACATGGGGAAGACGAGGCCGAGCGCGCCGCCGATCATGATCGCCAGGAGGACGTTCTTGGGCAGCAACTTGGCTACCGCCTCTTGCGGCAGCACGTCTTCCAGGATACCGGCGACGAGCGCGCCGAGGACGATGAACGGCATCGCCTCCCAGACGATGCCGGCGAAGCTGAGCACGAAATCATTGATGGTGTCGGCTGTCACGGATGGCATCCGGGGTAGGGCGGGTGTCTAGTGGCGGTACGAGTCCGGCGGCGGGCGGGTTCAGTGGGTGTGGGTGTATTCTCCGTCCCCGTGGTCGTGGGAGCAAGGGGCGGCGGCCCCGAAGAATCGCCGGCGGACGGCCTTCAGACCGAGGCTGGTGAAGAACCACGCGACGGCCACCACCACCACCGCCCCGGACGGGCCGAACTTCAACTGCTCGCCGCCGATGGGCAGGCGGAACCGGGTGTGGAAGTGGTAGCCGACCAGCGCCGCCCCCAGGCCACCGGTCAGGGTAAACCAGTACATCCGCCGCACGTTCGACGACACGTTCGCCGCCGCCGCCGCCGGGACCACCAGCAGGGCGTTGATGAGGAGCACCCCGACGGCCTTGATGGACAGGTTCACCACCACCGCCAACAGGATGACGAACAGGTAGCTGTTCCAGCGGATGGGGATGCCCCGCGACCGGGCCAGCGCCGGGTTGAAGGTGCCGAAGACGAACTGGTTGTACTTCCAGTGGACGACCACCGCCGTGACCACCAGCAGCCCGACCAGGCGGGCGATGTCGGCGTCGGTGAGGTAGTTCACCTGCCCATACAGGAACGACTCCAGGTCGAAAGACACCCGCTTGCGGACGGTCTCGGTGAGCATCCCGCCCAAACCCAAGGCGAAAGCGAAGAAGACGCCGATGACCGTGTCGTTCGTCAGGTGGCTCTGCTCCTTGACGAACACGATGGCGCACGCCACGCCCGCGCCGAGGACCGCCATGAGTAGGGGGATCGACCACAGGTACGGGTCGGCGTCCTGGGTGTGGCGGATGTCGTTCACCAGGATGATGCCGAGGTAGGCCAGCGCCACGCCGGCGAAGGCGGTGTGGGCCATGGCGTCCGAGAAGAACGCCATCTTGTTGCCGACGACGAGCGACCCGACCATACCACACGTCAGGCCGATGCAGACAAGCGCGAGGACGGCCCGCACCTCGAAGTCGAACGCGCCGAGCGCGTCGGCGAGTGACCCGACGAGTTGGGAAACGAGTTCGGGCATGGTGGGCGGTCTATCCTGCCAGCGTGGTGGCGGCGCGGTGCAACAGGCGGAGAGCGTCCCGCGTCTCGTCCGGGGTGATGACGAGCGGTGGCGAGATCCGCACCACCTTCTTGGCCAGCGGGCCGAGCAGGTGGACGCCGTCGCCGGTCGTGTATTCGGTCCCGTCGCCCCGGTACGCCTGTAATACGAATCGGTTGGCCCACTCGTTCGCCGGGGTGCCGTCGGACTCCCGGAATTCGACCCCCCAGACCATCCCGCCCTTCTCGCCGCGGAGGCGGGCGACGTACGGGAACCGCTTCAGTTCCAGCAGGCCCGCTTCGAGAATCGCCGACACCTCGCGCATCGGCCCCAGCACGTCCCGCGACTCGAACTCGTCGAGCGTGGCCAGCACGGCCGCGCAGCTGAGCGGGTTCGCGCTCCAGGTGTCGGACCCCTCGCCGTAATCCAGCGCGGCGAAGATGTCCCGCCGGCCGACCACCGCCGCCACCGGGACTCCGTTGCCCAGGCCCTTGCCGAGCACCACCATGTCCGGCTCGAGTCCGTACGATTCATAGGCGAACAACTGCCCGGTGCGGCCGAAGTTGGACTGCACTTCGTCCAGAATGAAGACGATGTCGTGCTCGCGGCAGAAGTCTTGCAGCAGTCGCAGATAGGCTTTCGGCGGGTGATACGAACCGCCGCCGCCCAGGTACGGCTCGGTAATCAGGGTGCCGATCTTCCGCCCGAACTGGTGCAGGAGGGCGTGCAACTCGCGGCGATACGGCGTGGGGTCGAAGGCGTCGTCGCGGTGCGAAACGTCCTGGCATTCGGCCATCGGGAAGCTGATGAACTTCACGCGCGGGTCCCGCTCGGCGTCCGTTTCCGACCCGGTCACGGCGTTCGAGAGCCCCTTCTTGCCGTGGTACCCGTGGCGGGTGGCAAGGATCATCGGGCGTTCGCGGTCGCGGGCCATCGCCGCCCATAACGCCTTCTGGATCGCCTCCGACCCGGATGCCGCCCACATCACCTGTTCCAACCGCCCGCCGCCGGGCTGTCCCCGCACGCAGGCGATCAGCCGGCGACCGGCTTCGCTTTCGGAGGGGGTGACGGCGTTGTACGCGGTCATCGCCACGGCCGGGAAGAACTCGCCGGTCGCCTGTCCCCACCCGTCCCACCCCAGGTACGACGTGAACCGCCGCATCCAACGGGTCGGGTTGTGGCCGAGATTCGCCACCAACACGCCGGACGTGAAGTCGTAGAGCCGTCTGCCGTCCGCGGTCCAGTGGAACACGCCGGCGCTCTTCGCCAACACCGCCTGGGTTGGGGTGAAGGTGCGAATCGACCGCGGTTCCACTTCGAAAACGACGGCGCGGGCGGCGTTCGAGTGGGGTTCGTGCGGGTGGGCGAGGGTGGGGGTGGGGGACATGATCGCAACCGGGGAAGTATTAATCCCATTCTATCGGCGTCGGGGAGTCGGGTGGAGGTGTCCGTGGCACTTCGTCCGGAAGCCGGAGGTATCCCGGCGGCACGTGGTCCGTCAGCCACACGCCGTTATCGGCTTGATAGAAGGCGAATCCGTCTCCGTGCATCCGCGCCGCCTCGATCACGAACACCACAGGCTTACCGTGCCGCGCGCCGACCCGGCGGGCCGTGTCGGTGTCAGCCGACAGGTGGACGTGCTGCCGTGATATTCGCCGCAGTCCGTCACGCTGAATCGCCTCCCGGCTTTGCGAGCCGGTGCCGTGGAAGAGCGTTTCCGGCGGCGACTTCCGCGTGAATTGCATATCGACGTCTGTGGAGTGGCCTTGATTCGCTCGAATCTTCAGGCCCGTCGCGTCGAGAGCGAACCGCCGCTTGTCGCACTTCGCCACCACCTCATCGAGTTCCTCGCGGGAGATCTGAAACCGGTGCCGGGCGGCGGCGGTCAGGACAACGGCGATGGGAACCCAGCCGCCGGGTTCGAGCGTCAGGCCGATTTCCGCCGGCGAATGCCGCAAGTGCTTGGACAGGTACTTGCTGATTGTGACACGGCGATTGTCGTTCATGGCGAGTCTGATACGGGTGGGGCGTACAGGATTCGCGGCTCGGCGATTCCCGGTAGGAACAGGGACAATCCTCCGGCCGCTGTGTTCACCCGGACGACTCCTCCCGGATTTCCCGCCGCGTGCGCGGTCAGAATCGCCTCCATCGCCTGAACGATGGCCACGCAGTTGCGGTCGGCGGACAGGTCGTTGTACGTCAGCGCTCGTGCCGCCTTCAGTCGCTCGCTACGTTCGGAGGACGGGCCGCCGAACTCCACCGCCGCCACCTCGCGGAAGAACCGCTCGATCACCTCGATCCCATAGCCCCGCCGCGACCGCTCCCCCCACGGTTCCAGAAACGCCCCGTTGTAATGGTGGTTCGGCGTGGTCTTCAGTTCGTGCGGCGTCCGACCCTCGACCGTCAGTTCGACCCCGCGCTTCCGCTGGTGCGCGACCCAGACGCCGTTGTCGAATCGGAACTGCACCTCCTGCTCGACGTAGCCGGGGTAGTTGTCCGGCGTCACCCAACTGGTGTGGATGTCGAACGTCGCCTCGCGGGCGTCCGGATGTGTGTACGTCACTTGCAGTTGAACCGAGTCCCACGTCGGGCCGTCGGCCGGGCCGACGATACCACGCTGGCCGGTGGCGGACACCCGCGTCAGCCGCCAGTCGGGTCCGAACGTGAAGTCGATCAACTTCAGGTAGTGGACGGCGACGTAGGTGCCCGGGTTGCGGCCCGTCACCCACTCGGCGAACTGCCCGCCGGCGATGCTCTTCGGTTCGAGCAGGGAGCAATAACCGTTGTTCACGTGCTGAAGGACGCCGTCGGCGACGTGCGTGCGGAGCTTCTTGTGATCGGGGTCGAGCAGTTTGTGGTAGACGACCTTCGCCAGGACGCCGTTCCGCTCGGCGATGGTCTGGAGTTCGTCCAACTCCGCCAGTGCCAGGACCGACGGCTTCTCGATGAGGACGTGCTTGCCGGCGAGCAGGGCGGCGCGGGCCGCGGGGAAGTGCCGGTCGTCCGGGGTGGCGACGCAAACGACATCGATGTCCGACCGACTGACTTGGACGGCGGCGTCGGTCCCGGTGAAACTGGCGAACCCATTCAACCCGGCGGGCGCGACTCCCCGGAAGCGTTCGGCGCGGGTGCCGGTGAGCGTGGCGACGGCGGCCAGTTGGACGGACACGGGACCGGTGGCGGGGTCGAACAACGGGCTTTGGGCGGCGGCCTCGAGGTAAGGTCGGTATGTCTCATCGAAGATCATGCCGAGGCCCGCGACGCCGACTCGCAGGCGGTGGGATTTCGTGCGCATGGAGTGAATGGTACTGCTAGGAAACGCCGGAAAACAGGGGGAAAAAATGAGGCGACCAAGTAAACATAATTGACATTATCGGACGTTGAGCCGATCTCCAACTCCTCGCTCCGCTCGCACCACCCACCCGAGTTCGACCACTCTCGACACGAAACGCCAACCCCGTTCGCCAGCCCGGGCGATACCATAGACCCATCGGCCCCAACAACCCCGGAGTCCCGCCGATGGCCACCGCTGACTCGTGTCCGTCGGTCGATGACCTGCTCGCCTTCGCCGCCGGTACCCTCGACCTGGCGGTCATGGACTCTGTCGCCGGCCACGTCGTCCGCTGCGCCACCTGCGACGCCGTCCTCGCGCGGGCTTCCCTCATGGGCGTCGGTACCCTCCCCGACGGCGGCCGAGCATCCGATGCCACGCCTCCCCTTCCCTCCGCGATCGGGTTCGCCGACCGCTATCACCTTGGCGACCGACTCGGTGCCGGCGGCATGGGGCACGTCTATCTCGCCGAACAGGTGCTCCCGATCCGTCGCACGGTGGCCGTCAAGGTGCTCAAGCCGGGGCTTGACTCGCACGAGTTCCTCGCTCGATTCGACACGGAGCGCCAAGCCGTCGCCCGGATGGACCACCCGAACATCGCCCGCCTCTACGACGCCGGCTTGACCGACAACGGTCGCCCGTACTTCGCGATGGAACTCCTCGCCGGCGACAACATCGTCTCCCACGCCGACGCTCACGGACTGACCATACGCCACCGTGTCGCCCTGTTCCTCCCCGTTTGTCGCGCCGTCCAGCACGCCCACCAGAAGGGCGTGATCCACCGCGACCTGAAACCGACCAACGTTCTCGTCACCGTCGTGGACGGCGTTGCCGTCCCAAAAGTGATTGACTTCGGCATCGCCAAGGCGTTCTCCGACGACGCTCCGCCGGATGCCGCCACCCGCCCCGGCCTCGTCGTCGGAACCCCCGAATACATGTCGCCGGAACAGGCCGCCGGTAGCCTGTCGGCCGACATCGACACGCGGTCGGACATCTATTCACTAGGCGTCGTGCTGTACGAGTTGCTCACCGGCACCACGCCATTCACCCTGAAAACCGGTGGCGGCTCCGTGTGGGACTTGCTCCGCACCATCCGCGACGTGGACGCCCCCCGCCCTTCCACCCAGGTGACCGCCCCGGCGGCCGCCGTCCGGGGGGGCGATCTCTCCCGCCTCCGCAAGCAGTTGTCTGGAGATCTCGAATGGGTTTTGGGGACGGCCCTGGCACGGGACCGCGACCAGAGGTACGCGACCGCCAACGCCTTCGCCGCCGACCTGGAACGTTTTCTGGGAAACGAACCGGTCACGGCCGGCCCGCCGTCCCGCCGTTACCGTCTGCGGAAGTTCGTCGCACGGAACCGCACCGGCGTTGCCGCCACCCTGTTCGCGGCGGTCGCCCTCCTCGCCGGGGGGATGGCTGCCACCATTGGATTGATCGGCAGCCTGGAATCGGAGCGAACGGCGCGGGAGGCGGAACGGACGGCCCTGATCGCCCTCGACCGCGAATCTTTGGCTCGCGCCGCGGCGGTGGAATCCGACCGCGTTGCCCGCGACCTTTTGGCACAGACTGAAGCCGCCGAGACACAGGCCCGCGCCGAGCAGGAACTGGCGCGGGACGCGGAGCGGCGGGCCGTCGATTCGAAAGAGCGGGCGCTCGCCGCCGACGCGAAAACGCGCACCGCCCTGTATTCCGCGACCGATCTCGTGATCGAAGACTTCTTGAAACAGCGGCGCAAGTTGACCGCGGATGAGGCCGGCTTTCTCAAGCGTCTCCGGGAACTCTACGCGCAAATCGCCGTCGCTCCGGGGGGCGACCCGCTCGCCTACTTTGAAGGCGCGCGGCGGCTCGGCTCGATCCATGAGGCGCTCGGAGCGGTCACGGACGCCGAAGCCGTGTTCGCGCGGATCGTCACCGTCCTTCACCCCATCAGCGTGAATCGGCCGACCGACCGCGAACTCCAGCTCTGTTTGGCCCGCGCACACCAGCGGCTCGCGGTCGTTCGCCGCCGGACCGGCAACTTCGCCGGCGCGGAGGAGGCGAACAAGGCGTCCGCCGCCGTCTGCAAGGGACTGGCCGACCGCGACGCTCACGACCTCGAGGCACTCGCCGAACTGGCGCGCGCCCACGGAAACTTGGCGAACCTGTACGCCGAGGCCAGTCCGTCCGCCGCCCGCGCGGAGGTCGAATCGCAGGCCGCTCTGCGGACGTTCGCCGCCCTCGCCGCCCGCGACCCGAAGTACCGCCGCGATCACGGCGTGGCCCACTTCAACCTCGCGCAATTGTACATTACACGGGGTGAGTACCCTGCCGCCGTTCGCGAACTTCGTGCCGCCCTCGCGATTCGCGCCCCCCTCGCGGAAGCAAATGAACACGAGAAGTTCGACGGGGACCTCGCTCGCGTCTGGAGCAGTCTCGGGGTGACACTGCAAGCGATGGGCGACCTGCTCGACGGGGAGGCGGCGCTACAGACGGCGGTGGAGATCCGCCGGAAACTGGCCGACGACGAGCCGGGCGTTTCGGCGTTCCAAAGTGATTTCGCCCGCTCGTTGATGAACCTGGCGATGATTCGTGGGCAACTCGGGCGGTACTCCCAGGTGGAGCCGACGCTCGCCCGTGCCATCAGCACCCTCGAGCGGCCGGCTCGAGCCGGCCCGGCAGATCCGGCGGTCCGGCTGACGCTCGGCTTCGCCCACGCCCTCCTCAGCGACAACTTACGCCGTGTCGGCGAGACCAGTCTCGCCCTCGGTGCGGCGAACCGCGGACTGGCGCTGATCGGCAAACCCGATCCGCAACTCCTCAGCGACTACCAGAGTCGTCAGACCCGTTCGTCTTTACTCTCGGAACGTGCGCTCGCGCTCGCCGCACTCGGTCGGCACAGCGAGGCCGCCGCCGGCTGGAATGACGTACTGCAATTGGTCCCACCGCCTCAGCGGACATTGACAGTCGCTAGGTTGGCCGAATGCGCGGCCCGCGGGGGTGATCGGGACGAGGCGGCAGCCATCCTCAAGCACTTGTCGAAAGCCCCGTTCCACTCGCACGGGGTGTATTACCGGATGGCGGTCGCGTCCGCGGCACTCGCGCAAAAGAGCGACGATGCGCACGCCGACCGCTCAGTGGCACTCCTCCGCGCCGCTGTCGAGGGCGGACTGAACGACCGCGACGACATCGACCGCGAGGCGGACTTCCGCAACGTGGCCGAGCGCGACGACTTCAAGACACTCCTCGCCAAACTCCCCCGCCGCGAACCCGCCCCCCTGCCCCGCCGCGCGGAGTAGCGTCGTGCCCCCTGCGATCTCCCTGCGTCGCGGTTTCCCCAACCTCCGCTGTCCTTCACTGGTAGGTCGCAGTCACCGGCCGGGAGTTGCCGCTGAGGGCCGCGAAGCGGTCGCGGAGGGTGCCCGTGTCGTCGGGCGTCGGGGCCGGAGGCACCGCCCACGTCACGGTGCGGCCGCCGCTGGTGCCGGTCGCCACGCGGTCGCCGAGCGGGGAGTACGCCACCGCCGTCACCGCGTCGGCGTGCCGTAACTTCGGGCCGAGAGCGAGGCCGGTCTCGAGGTCCCAGAACCGCGCCGATCGGTCGCGGCTTCCCGCCAAAATGGTCCGCCCGTCGGGGGATGTGGCCAGCGCGGTGACGGCCATCTCGTGGCGGGGCGGGAGCGGGTAGCGGGGGGTGCCGGTGGCCACGTCGTACACTTGCACGCGGTTGTCGCGGAGGCCGAGGACGACCCGCCGGCCGTCCGGCGTCTGGGCGAGGGCGCGGACCTCGTCGGCGGCGCGGACCGGCGGGCGGGTGGCTTCGCCGGTGTCCGGGTCGTGGAAATAGAGGGTGTCGAAGACGGTGAAGCGGAGCTCGCGGCCGCCGGGGGCAATACAAGCGGCGAGGGGTGGGGTGCGGCCGAGGTCCGGCTCTTTCGGGGCGGCGGTCGGAACGAGCCCGAGGCCGTCCGCCGTCAGCCGATGGAATCGCCCGCGGAGGAAGACACACGGCGATCCGCCGTCCGAGCGGGGAGCGATGAGCCGGACGTAATTCCCACTGGCGAACCGGTTCACCTCTGCCCTCGCCTTCAGGTCGAAGACACCCCACTCTTTGCGGAGTCCGAACAGCACGCGCGTGCCGTCCGAGACGAACTGACCGCCGAGGGCCTCTTCGGCGGCCAGTACGGTCGCCGCCCCCCGCCCCGTGGCCGCGTCGTGGACGGTCAACGGGCCGGACCCGACGAGCATCTGACGGCCGTCCGGCGAGTAGTCCAGAAGCCGCACGCGAATGCCACGGCCGTTGGTGGCGACATCGATCGTTCGCGGCGGCGGGAGGGGTTGGAGGCAAACCCCACCGCCCTTGGGTACCAAGACTTCGTCACGGCCGGGGCGGGTCACGATTCGCTTGGCGAAAAGGCCCATGCGGAGCGGCCCGCCGACCGTCTCACGGGTGGCGGTGTCGAACACCCGCGCCTTCCCGTCCTCGTCGCCGAGAACGACGAGGCGACCGTCGGCGGCGAACTGCAGCGTGTGCGCGTACGCCCCGTTCGCGGGCAACGGCCAACGGGGTTCGCCGCGGAGTCGGAGAACGGTCGCGCCGGACGTACTCGCGGCGGCCACCCCGTCCCCCGCCGGCGTCAGCGCGATGTCCCCGACCCACCCGCCAACGGTGGACTGCCGCGTCACCGTGCCCGCCGCCCAGTCCCACTCGATCAACCGCCCCGCCCGGTCGCCGGTGAACAGCTTTTTGCCGTCGTCCGACAGCCGCAGGGACTGCACCGAAGTCGGTTCGTTGTCCCACGCCGGTAAAGGCAGTGAGGCGAGCGGTTTCCCCGTTTCCGCATCAAACCGGGCGAGAATGCCGCCGTCGCCGCCCGCCCACAGGTGCCCGTCGCGGTCGAACTCCACGGCCCACAGGTCCGTCGCTTTTCGTTTCCCGACCGTCGCGTGGAAGGTACGCAGCGGCTTCGCTTCCGACGGCGACCAGATGACGATGTCGCCGGAGGACAGGGCGGCGGCGACGCGGGTGCGGTCCCGGCGGATCGCCACCGCGCGAATGGCTGGCGGATCGACGAGGTTCCTGGCGAACGGGACATCGCGGAGGCGTGTCAACACGTGCCCGGCGGCGGCGTCGGTCAGTTCGGCCACCCGCGTGCCGCTGTCGGCGTCCCAAATCCGCACGCGGTGGTCGGCCCCGGCGGTGAACACCCACGCCCCGTCCGGGCTGAACCCGCTGGTGGTGAGCGGGGCGGTGTCCGAATGCCGGAACTGTTTGCCGGCCGGGAACAATTCCCGCTCCCAAGCGGCGATGTTCACCCGCGCGACCCGCGCCAGTTCGACGTCGTCGATCCCCTCGGCCAGTTGAAGCGCGCGGACGAACCCGCGCAGGCCGTCGTCGAGTTGGCCGTTCTCACACCAGTGAACCGCCTGATCGAACGCCAGGTAGGCCCCCTGCCGGTCGGCCGCCCGCCGCTGTTTCGCCGCCTCATCCCGCTGCCGCTCGGCTTCGGCGGATTGCCGGCGGGCGGCGGCGAAGGCCTGGCCCATCGCGGTGGCGTCCTTCTCCGCCCGTCGCCACAGCACCATCACCGAGACGAACGCGGTGGTCATCACCAGCACCAGCGCCGCCAGCATGGCGGCGACGGCGGGGTTCCGCCGCGACCAGTACCACGCCCGCTCGGCGGTGCCGTGGGCGCGGGCGCGGGTCGGGCGGCCGTCGTGGAACCGCTTCAAGTCGTCGGCCAACTCCGCCGCCGAAGCGTAACGCCGGTGCGGCTCCTTGGTGAGGCACTTGGCGACCACCGCCGACAGGTCGCGGGGCACGTCGGCGCGAACCGCCCGCACCTCCGGCGGCTGGTCGCGGATCACTTTCAACAGCACGCTCATCGGCTCCGTGCCGTCGAACGGCGGGCGGCCGGTGAGCAGTTCGAACAGGATCGCGCCGAGAGAGTACACGTCGGCCGGCGGGCCGATCCCCTTCTCACCAGACGCCTGTTCCGGGGCCATGTACGCGGGGGTGCCGACGACGGTGCCGGTGCCAGTCAGTCCGCTGCTGGTGTCCGCCGTCAGTTTGGCCAGGCCGAAGTCGGTGACTTTGAACAGGCCGTCCGACCCGCGGAGGATGTTGGCCGGCTTCAGGTCGCGGTGAATGACGCCCTGACTGTGGGCGACGTGGACGGCCCGCGCCAACCCTTCCACCAACTCGGCCGCCGCCTTCAGCGGTTGAGGCTGTCCGTGCGACCACTCGCCGAGGGTGCCGCCGTCGAGGTACTCCATCGCCAGGAACGGGATGGTCACCCCGGTCGGCGCGACGTACATGGACACCTCGTACACCTGCACCACCTGCGGGTGCGAGATGCGGCCCAGGATCTCCGCTTCGAAGAGGAATCGCTGCGTGACCCGCGGATCGGCGAGGCCGCCGGCGAGCACCATCTTCACCGCCGACGGCCGGTTCAACCGCTTGTGCAGAGCCTTGTACACCACCCCCATCCCGCCCCGCCCGATCTCTTGTTGAACGACATAACCGGGGACGGCCGGAAAGACGACCCGATCCGTCCGTGGGAGGATCGGCAAAGACGCGCCGTCGAACAGGAACGTCGGGTGGGTCGGGACGGCGTGCGGCTCGTCGGCCCCCTTCCATCGCGACGCGAGGCGGCCGCTCTCGCTGGTCAACCCGTCGAGCCGCTCCTGGCACGCCGGGCAACCGTCGATGTGGACCGTCACTGGCCCGGCGGTGACGGGCGTGAGGGAGTCGTCGAGGTAATCGCGGAGGGTGTCGTCGGGCGGGCAATCGGTCATCGCGGGGGCCTCGCGGGAAAGCCGCTCAGACGCCTTCGGCCTCGAGCGATTCGATCTCTTCCTGAAGTTGCTTCTGGACGCGATGCTTGGCCAGGTACACCTGTGACACCCGCATGCGGAGGGCGTTGGCGACCTCCTGCGGCGGGGTGCCGTCGAACGCCGTCCGTTGGAACGCCTCCCAGGTGGCCGCCGCCACCCGCTGCTTCACCCGCCCGATGGCGATCTCCAGCAACTCCTTGTCGAACGCCGCCTCCACCCGCGCGGCGAGGTCGGACTTGGCCTCGGCCGAGTGCAACTGCTCCTGGACGCCGGTGTCCCCGCTGCCGCGGTGCCGGTACCCGGCCTCGGTGATGAAGTCGTGCCAGGCATGGTGGGTGAGCGTCTTCAGCCACCCGCGGAAACTCTTGCTCTGATCGTACTGGAACTTCGGCAGGCGGGTGGTCAGCCGCACCAGCACGTTCTGCGTGACATCCAGGGCGTCCGACTCTTGAAGCCCCCAGTGCTGGCACCACTGGCGGATCGTCGGGGCGTACACGGTGACGAACTCGGCCCAACTGGCCTGGTCGTCCGGCTTCTCGTTCAGCCGGTGGAGGAGCGTGATGCGGGTACTCGCCGGCGAGCTGGCACCCATGACAGGAACCCCCGGTAGAGGGACGAACTGGCGCGGTGTCACCGGAGGGGCGAGACCCGGAGTCATCAAGATATGAACGAATCGGACGGTCTGGAAGGTGCCATCCGCTTTCCGCAGATCGGGCAGTTGGACTCACATGCGCCCGCGTAATTTTCGAGCCTCTTGTCGGCACCCGGCCTCACGTTCCGCCCGCCGAGCCGGAGGCGGCAACCACGCATTCGGACGTCGACGCGATCCGAATCGGCGGGATCGGCGGACCGCGCCGTCGGCTTCCGCGCGACGGCTCTGAAAGAACGATCGCCCGCCGCCCGTAGCACTTCGGATACCCTACCCCCTGCCCCACCCGGAG
>JBBRUO010000001.1:0-51643 GCA_038247725.1 Gemmatales bacterium | reverse complement strand
CGCGGCCACCAGGGGACGGCGTTCTCGCTGGTGCTGGCCGGCGGCGGGTTGAAACATCGCGGCGCGTACGGCACCACCAACGACGCGGGCAAGGCGATCGTCGAGAGTCCGGTGTCCATCCCGGACTTCCACGCCACCATACACGCCGCGCTCGGCATCGACCCCGCGCACGAGTTGCACGACGGCCAGCGGCCGGTGCCCATCACCGACGGCGGCAAGCCGATCCGCGAATTGTTCTGACAGTCTCCCAGCGGAGAAGACCTCGAGATCATCATGTTCCGAGGCTTCTCCAAATTTCGACTTGTGCGTGTCTTAACATCTGAATGATAAAGAGCGATTCCGGCCGACTTGAGATAATCCCTTTGCGAGTTACGCAGTTGCCCTGTTTGGCAGTACGAACGTCGGGTTCGCGAGGTAGTCGCGGGCGGCCTCGCGAATGATGCCGATCTTAGCCGCGAACCAACTTGTATCTATTATAAACAAATGAAAATATAACTATAATATTTATTAGATCGAGAACCCGATGTGGCTCCGTTGGCCTCGTGCCGAACGCACCTGGCACTGTTCCGCTCCCGGTGAACTGCTTCCACCGGCGGTGGTACTCTTCGATGGACCTGCCACAACAATGTCCTCCTCGGGATACGTTGTGCGGGGTCAGACTCGAAGACCCGTTCGAGACCGATCCCGCTTGGGTCTTCTTACTTACGTTGCCCCGGCGTTCGCAACGCTTTCAACTTCTCGCGATTCGACCACAACCGCGGGCATTCCCGCAACGCGCCCAGTCGCTTCCTCTCCTGGCCACCGACCCACTGCCGACACGCCGACACCGCCCGGCGAACCGTCCGCGATTGAACCGCCCCGCCGTGCCACGCGATGCGAACCGCCACCCGTTTGTCGGCCGGGAGCACCGTCACGGTCACCTGCTCGATCCGCAGTCGCACGATCTGCCGCCGGTCGGCCGGGGTCGTCGTCGCCGCGTGCCAGAGCGTCGGCACTTGCTCGGCCAGTTGACGCCCCCGATCCCGATCCCAGGGCCATTACACGTTTCGCACTGCTGAGCGTGGATGCGGTCGATGGCGTCCTCGGGGTGGATCTGGAAGTGCTCGGTGGCGGCCCGCCGGTTGGTCCGACCGGCGTCGTGGATCAGGTGCAGGGCGGCGTTGCGGAGGGCCGCCAGCACTTGGGCCGAACCTCCTTTCCGTACCCGACACCGGTCCTCCCCCAGCGTCTCGTCGCGGACGTCATGCAACTGGTTCTCGATGGCCCAGTGGGCGCGGATCCACGCCAGCAAGTCGAACGCCCCGGCCCGCAACCCGTCCAGGCTGGTCAGGTCATAGTCCACGCTCCGCGTCGTCGTCCCCGCCACCGCCCGCACCCGCTCGACCCGGATCACTTGCTCCGTCCCTTGCTTTTCCAGCACTTCAGCCACCTCGGTCTGGCAGAATATGGCATCGCCGGTGACCACCTTGCCCGCCAACGCGGGCCGCACGCCGAGCAATCGCAACGCCGCCTTGTGTTCGTTCGTCTTGGCATCGACGCGGAGTTGGCCGATCGCCGCTTGGACCTTCGGGGCGAACGCGGACAGCAGGTGGACGGCTGGCGTCTGCCCGTCGTGGCTGCGGCGGAGGGTCTTGCCGTCGAGGGCGAAATGGTCGCCCAGATCCGGGCACCGTTGGACCACCCAGTCGCCGAGTGCGGTCTCGAGTCGATGTCGAGGCGTCGGAACAGGCGGGAGAGGGTGGGCAGGATGGCGACCACGGCCAGGGACAGGGTGGGCACCAAGTCGTGGATCAACCCCTGGCGGGAGCGGGGATCGAAGACGGCGTGGAACACCTCGACGAGCGACTTCGGCACGGCTCAACCTCCCGGACGGCGGAAGGCAGCCCGTATCCAAGCCCCCAACCTTTGCCAACCTCGAACCAGAAATGGTCCTGGATCGGGTCTGGCAAAACTTTCTGGCAAGTCGAAAGACCTCACCCCCCGGCCCCCTCTCCGTCCCGGAGAGGGGGTGTTCAAAACGAAAACGTTGCCGATCCGCCGCGTTCCGAACTTGGTTTTCCTGGGTGGTTCGGTTCCACACGCCGGAGGTCGTTCCACCGTTGCGGGTTGAACACCCCCTCTCCATTCATGGAGAGGGGGACGGGGGGTGAGGTCTTAAACAACCGGCCAGTCGGCGGCGGATGTCGGCAATCGCGTCCGTCAACATCACGGGAACGGGGTCGGGCTGGCACTCGCGGAACAGAGCCGCCCACTTGGCTTGCGCGGCGGCATCGCCCCACCGGGCCGCGTCCGCCAGCACCCGCGCCGCGTCCGCGACGGCGTAACCCCGGCTGACGAACGCCGCGCGAATCGCGTCCGTCATCTCATCAGCCGGGAGCGGTTCGACCGTCAACAGCCACAAGTCGAGAACGTCCTTCGCCCGCCAGTTGTGGTCGCCCCACTCGGCCAGGCCGTGCAGTTTCCACGCGGCCAACGTCGCCCGATGCACGGCGAAAACCGGAACCGGGTCGCCCCACACGGGCGGGTACGCGATGCGCTCCGCCGGCGGGACCAGCGGGTCGTTGAACCCGATGTCCACGGTCGTCGCTTGCCGCTGGCTGAACAGCTTGCCGATGACCGACAGCCGGACGCCGGGAAACGCCGTGTCTTGCCAGATGCCTTTTGAAAAGCCGCGTGTGATGTCGATGCGGATGCCGTCGTCGTGGTCGGCCGCGAGCGGCGGCACGAACCGCCGGGTGGTCTCCGCGACATCGTGCGGAAAGGTGCCGAGGAAGTCCACGTCGGCCGCCGCGCGGGGGAAGGCCCCGGACCAGACGCGAGTCAACATGCTGCCGGCCAGGGCGAAGGCGTCGGTCCCGCCGAGCCGTCGCAAAATGCCTTCGAGGAAGTGGTGCCGCAGCACCTCGCCGAGCGGCCGGCCGGTGTCGTTCGCCACGCCGATCAGGTGCGAGAGCAGGGGGTCGGTCACGGCGTGCCCCCGGCGGGCGGGTCGATCCACCCGGCATCCAACCGGACATGGCTGTCGAAGAGCGAATACTCCTTCTGCTTGTTCCGCACGTCGAACCCGGCCTGAACGAGGTCCGCAACCAGAGCGTCGAGCCGGGACTCGGCCGTCACCCGCCCGACGCCGTAGGCCCGGAGCGTGACGAATCGCTCGCAGCTTCCGGCCGGGTCGGTCTTGAACGCATTCCGCGACAACTTCGCCGCGTGCCGGTCGCACACGGCGTTCAGCGAAACCTCGTCTGGGGTCGCGGGCAATCGCAACTTGACGTGATACTCGAAGTAACGCTCCGTCGGCTGTGGGTCGGTGTCAGCCTCCGGGATGCCGTCGTTCGTCGTCACCGCTTCGAGTTTCACCCGCACGATGGCGAAGCCGGCGTGTCGCAACTGCCGCGCGACGGCCGCCAGCTCGCCGGCCGCGCTGAGCACCTCGCCTCGGTGGTACGAGGCGGTCATCGGCTGCGACGGCTCCACCCCTTCGGGCAGGTCGATGAGGACCGGCTTCACGCCCATCTCGGCGCAGGCGGCCTGAAACCGCGCGCGGGTGGCGTCATCGGTGGCGCGGGTGGTGACGTGCCCCTCGAAGGTGCCCCGGCAGCGGGTGTCGGCGAGGGCGACGAGCATTTCCTCTTCCGGCGGCATGGCGGAACCTCATCGGTGAGAGTGAGGACAGCTTAACCGTCTGAAATGGAGCGTCAAAGTCGGCAGCGGTGGCGATGGGGGAAGAGGTCGCAATCGGAGTGGCGGGACGGGTGACGGAGGTGATCGCAGGGGCCGGACGGATAGATTCCAGGCGGTGTCGGCGCGAGGGGCTGACGTGCGGAAGGCGCTCCGCGAACGCGGCGGGGACATGATCATTCGCCACGGCCGAGCGGCGGGGCGGTGTTCGTCATCCGCCTACCGCTGCAACGGTAGTAACTCGGCTCACTTCGGCGTGTGCGCCGGGTAGCCGTATCCCGGCTTCGCCACCGGCCGGCCGGGCAGCGACACCATAACCCCGTCGCTCGGCGGCTTCACCTGGGCCGGCGGGCGGGCGTCCGGGGCCGGCAGCGGCACCGGGGTGGCGGGTCCGCCGTCGTAGCGGAAAGTGTCGGGCGGCCGGTTGATCGGGGCGGCCGGCGGGATCGCGCCGGGGTTCGTCGGGCGCGGGGCGGCGAGCGGGTTCGAGATCGTGAGCGGCGGCAGGTCGAACACGCCACCGGGGGCGTAAGCCGGCGACCGGTAGATGACCGAGGAGCGGGTGTATTGCACCGGCGGGTAGAGCGGCGCGGGGTAGTAACGCGGGGCGGGGTTGGCCGGGATGTGAATGCCGATCCCGAAGCCGCGGCCGTTGCTGAAGCCGATGCTCAGTCCGCCGCCGCCGTACCCACCGAACGAGGCGGGACCGCCGGCGTGAATCGGGGTGCCGAGGAAGATCGTACCGATGCCGCGCCCCGGCGGCGGATCGGCCCAGCTCGTTCCGGCGAAGCCGACCACCATCGTCAAGACCCAGACGGTGCGACTCATGAGCGTGGTCCATTTGTGAGGGCGTCTTCATCGAATGGTACACCGCCGGCGGAAGGTGGACAAGATTTTCCCGCCGGCCGCCGGTAGAATGCCCACTTCGTGACACCCCCGGAGTCCGGCCATGTCCGCCGCCGACGTGTTTCCCGCCGACCGACTCCCGCCGCAGTCCAAGGACGCCGAGAAGGGGGTGATCGGCGGGGTGCTGCGCGACAACCAGGTCCTCAACGACATCCTCACCATCGTCCGCCCGGACAACTTCTACTTCGACGCGCACCAGAAGATCATCCAGGCCATCATCGACGTGTATAGCGACGGCAAGCCGGTCGATTTGGTCATCCTGTTCGAAATCCTCAAGACGCGAAAACAACTCGAAGACGTGGGCGGGGCCGCGTACCTGATGGAGTTGTGGGAGGCCGCGCCGACCGCCGCCAACACCGAGTATTACGCCCGCATCGTCCGCGATAAGGCCGTGGTGCGGAACCTGATCCATGTGTCCAACGAGTTGATCCGCGACGCCTACGACGGGGCGACGGGGGCCGACGAACTGCTCGGTACCGCCGAGCGAAAGGTGTTGGAGATCGCGGAGAAGGGCACCACCGGCGTCACCCACACGCTGGCCGACACGCTCAAAATCGCCCTCACCCGCATCGACGAGCGGACCGGCAAGGAGCACAAGGACGTGTCCGGCATCCCGACCGGGTACGTCGATCTGGATAACATGCTCGCCGGGTTGCAGAATAACGAACTCATCATCATCGCCGCGCGGCCGTCCGTTGGGAAAACGGCGTTCGCGTTAAATGTGGTGCGGCACGTCATCGTCGAGGAGAAGTTGCCGGTCTTCTTCGTCAGCCTGGAGCAGTCGCGGATCGAGTTGGCCGAGCGGTTGCTCTGCTGTCAGGCGAAGGTGGACGGGCAGCGGCTCCGCAAGGGGCACCTCGGGTCCGAGGAGATCGACAAGCTGTTGCGGGCGAACGACCAGTTGAACGGTAACGCCGCGACCGGCAAGGTGAAGTTGTTCATCGACGACAGCCCGGCCCAGGGGATGCTCAGGATCGCCGCCAACGCCCGCCGGTTGAAACTGCGACACGATATCCGGCTGATTTGTATCGACTACCTGCAACTGATCGAACCGGAGAACCGCCGTGACCCCCGTCAGGAACAGGTGGCGCAGATCTCCCGCCGGTTGAAGTTCCTCGCCCGCGAGTTGCAAATCCCCGTCATCGCGCTGGCCCAGGTGAATCGCTCCTCGGAAGACCGGCAAGATCACAAACCGAGGCTGT
Source organism: Gemmatales bacterium (assembly GCA_038247725.1). Lineage (GTDB taxonomy): Bacteria > Planctomycetota > Planctomycetia > Gemmatales > Gemmataceae > JALHQU01. The sequence goes on along the minus strand of JBBRUO010000001.1, from coordinate 45,857 downwards.
CGGACTTGCGCGAGTCCGGGAGCATCGAGCAGGACGCCGACACCTGCATGATGTTGCACCGGCCGGGCAAGTTCGACGGCGGACAGGAAGATAACATCCTCGAAGTGATTATCGCCAAGCAGCGCAATGGCCCGACCGGGGAGATCAGCCTGGCGTATTTCAAGCAGTTCATGCGCTACGAGAACCGCGCCATCGATGGCCCGATGTAGATGTGTCAAGTTCCGGAGTGTCAGGTTTCAAGTTGAAAACAGAACCGTGACACCGCAAACACAACCTGAAACTCTGAAACTTGAAACCTGGAACCGCCGAAGATGCCCGTCTCCCTCGCCGCCGTCCTCGCCGCGCTCGCGGGTGCCTGTATCGCCCTGCAAGCGTCCGCCAACGGCAAGTTCCGCGAGAACCTGCAAAGCCCGGCGTGGGCGGCGTACTTCTCCATCTGCGGCACCATCCTGACGGCCACCCTGGCGATGCTCGTTCTCCGGCCGGCGCTGCCGAGTCGGGAGTCGCTGAACGGTACGCAGTGGTGGAACTGGGTCGGCGGGCCGCTCGGCACGCTGATCGTGCTGGCCGGCGCGACTTTGGTGCGCGACCTTGGTGGGGCGGCGTTCATCGCCCTCGTGGTCGGCGGGCAACTGCTCTGCTCCCTGCTGCTCGACCACTTCGGTCTGATGGGGTTGGTTCAACGCGAGATCACGCTCGGCCGGGTGATCGGCGCGGTGCTGGTCGTCGTCGGTGTGGTGTGCATCAAGTGGGGGTAATACCCGCGTTGCGATCACGTTGCGGCTGTCGGTATTCAGCGTTCCCAGTCCGATACCAGGGTCAGCCCGGCTTTCGCTCGGAGTTTCCGGGCACCGTCGGCGGTGATTTTGGTACCCTTGATTGACAACTCTTTCAGGGCCTCTAGTTTCAGTAGCGCCGGAATCGATGCATCCGTGATCGGAATTTTGTCCAATTTAAGGTGGACGAGCGCGGGGAATTGCTTGAACAGTTCGACATCCGCGTCGGTCAGTCGTGTCTCCGTGAGGTCCAGTTTCGCGATTTTCTTGTACTTGGTCAGGATTTTCAATCCGACACCCGTCACGTTGGTCCGCCAGAGCGACAGGGCATTGAGGTCCTCATCCGTCGCCGCAAGCGTGCCACTCAGGCCGGGGGAGTAGCCGCGAGAACCCGGGAGCAAGCGAAGCACGCCCGCTTCAGCGGCGTTGCGGAGGACGGCGTCCGTGTCCTTCATGGGGGGCGTGAAGACCAGACCGGAGCCGGGTGGCACCGACTTCAGTTGCTTGAGTCCGGCGGGCGTGATTTTCGATGTCGCCGCGTAGACGCTTGCCAGATTCGGTTGCCGGAGCATGTGGGGGATACCCTCGTCCCCGATCGGCGAGTTGGTCAGATCCAGCGTGAACACGAACGGCACCACAGGGAGAGCCGCGAGGTCCGCGGCGGACCCGGTTTTCCCCATGCAGACGTAAGACATCTCCAGCGTGTAATCGTGGAAGGCGTTCCCCCCGAATTCGCTCACGGCCGCGTGGATCGCGGCGAGAGCTTTGGGGTCGTGCTTCGGCCGAACGGGTTCCTCCACTTTCGGCTCAGGCGGTTTCGCCACTTCGGTCGGCGGCTCGGTGGGAGTTGGTTCCGACGGCTGGACGGCGATGGGTTCCGATGACGACGGCGGGGTCGGTTCCGTCGATTGTGGCCGCCCACATCCTACAACGAAGGCGAATACGCAGCCGGCCAGGATCGTCAGTCGCATCGCTCGCACCTCGGAGTACACTACACGATGAAGCTTCTATAGTGATGGCCGATCCGTGTGACCATGCCGTCACTCGGCCCCGTCCTCGTCCTCCACGTCCGCTTTCGGCGGTGCCGCCTTCTTCCCGTCCCGCTTCACCACGGCTTCGCGCAGCAGGTACTCGATCTGCGCGTTCAGCGACCGCAGGTCGGCGTCGGCCAGTCGCTCCACGGCGGCCAGCACGTCCGGGTCGATACGGAGCAGGAACGCCTTGCGTGCCATGGTCACTTCTCCACGAAGGCCGTGGTCAGGAACGCGACGATCTCGGACACCAACTTCGGGTGCAGCGGCTGTTTCGCGTTGACGTAGGACAGCGTCTGCGGCAACTTCTCCGTCGTCTTCACCTCGCGGAGGATGTGATTCAGGTTCTCCACCCGCACCCCGATCACCCCCTTCCGGCAACCCAGCAGCGGCTTGTAGTCGGCCTCGTTCACCTGAATGTCGGTCGTCCCGGACACCACCAGAATGGGGCACGGGTGCTTGGCCAGTTCCGTTGCCGGGTCGGGGGCGCACACGGAAATCAGGTACGGCTGCACACTCGGCCGGAACAGCGCGGCCAACTCCTTTGGTGGGTCGGTGACGGTCTTCCCGGCTTCCAGCGCGGTGAAGACGGCGTCGGACTTCTCGTATAACTCGGCCGATAAGTTCTTCTTCAGTTGCTCGCGGACGGTGACGCCGAACTTGCGGCCGAGACCACACAGGGAGACGAAGGCGTCGAACTTCGCCTGCGGGACGAGCGACCCAAGGAACGACCCTTCGCTGTGGCCGACGAACCCGATTTTCGTGAACCGCTTGTCTGCCCGCAGCAGTTTCACCCAGCCGAGGATGTCGTCGGTGAAGGTGGTCACCCGCAGGTCTTCCTCCTTCGTCATCGCCTTCGCGCTGGCGGCGACACCCCGCTTGTCGAACCGCAGGCAGGCGAACCCCTTCTCGGCCAGCCCTTTGCCGAGCAACTTGAGCGAGTCGTTCTTCAATCGCGCCTGGTTGCCGTCGCGGTCGGTCGGGCCGGACCCGGCGTGAATCAGGACCACCGGCCACGGCCCCTTCCCGGCGGGCAGGTCGAAGGTGCCGTACAAGGTGCCGGTGGCGGTCGTCAGTTCGACCGACTCGGAGGTCGGGTCGGCCCCGAGCGAAAGAGCCAGGAGGAGCAGGGCAGGCATGATCAGACCTTTAGAGAAGTCGAGGCATCGCCGAGCGCGCTCGGTAATGCCTCGCGGCAAAAACGGTTTAGTTGTAGAGCGTCCCGGTGTTGAGGATCGGTTGCGGGGCCGAGTGACCGCACAACACCACCAGCAAGTTGGACACCATCGCCGCCTTCCGCTCGGTGTCCAGTTCGACGATCTGCTTCTTCGACAGCTCGTCCAGGGCGTGTTCGACCATGCCGACGGCGGCCTCGATGATGAGCCGGCGGGCGGCGATGGTGGCCCCCGCCTGCTGCCGCTGGAGCATCATGGAGGCGATCTCCGGGGCGTAGGCCAGGTAGCTGATCTGCGCGTCGAGGATGTCGATGCCGGCCTGCGTCATCCGCAGTTGCAGGACGCTCTTCAGCTTCTTCGCCACCTCGTCGATGTGCCCCCGCAGGGACTCCTCGTCGCCCTCGTTCGCGTCGTACCGGTACTGACCGACCAGCGTCCGCAGCGCGGCTTCGCTCTGGATGTGGATGAACTCCTCGTAGTCGTCCACCATGAACACCGCTTCGGCCGGGTTCTGCACCTTGAACGTGACCACCGCCGCCACCTCGATGGGGGTGCCGTCCTTGTCGTTCACCTTGGACGGCATCCGCCGGCTCTGGGCGTCCTGTGTCACCTTGCCGGTGGCGTCCTTCCGCTCCGGCGTGGACTGCACCCCGGTCTCGAACGTCTGCACCCGCAGAGACACCGCCGTCCGGTAGTAGAACGGGTTGCCCCAGAAGAAGCCGATCCGCTTGAGCGTCCCGACGTACGTGCCAAACAGTTGCACCACCCGCGACTGGTTCGGCCCGTTGACGATGAACCCGAACGGCAGGAACACCCACACCACCGCCAGGGGGATGCCGGCGTACACGAACCCGAATTGCTTCGTCACCCCGCCGTAGACGAAGAGGGCGACGGTGCCCGCCAGCCACAGCAAGATCACAAGTAACATGACGAATCCCGACCGCAGACGGACTTCTCGCTCTTGCATGGCGCACCTCGTTTGGCCGCTGTGGTATCGAAATGATATCACTACGATAGCGACCAGCCTACCGAGGTTTCGTCCCCGTTCGCGGGAAATTTTCGGATTTTGGTGCGGTCAGGCGTCCAACCCCGGCAGCAGCGGCTGGTAACTCCGCACGACCCTCGGCACCGCGCCGGGGGTTTTTCGTTCGGGCCGCGGGACGAGCGGGATTGGCGGGATCGGCCGGTGCTGGCTGGCCGTCACGACGTGAGTGGCCGGCGAGTGGCCGGCCACCGCCGTCACCCCGGCCGCGTGCGCCAGTTCTGGCGTGTTGCAGTCCCGGCTGACGTGCAGTTGCACCACGGCGGCCAAGTCGCCGGCCCGCGCCCACGCGGCCACCGCGTCCGCCGCCTGCGCGTTCGACAGGTGGCCGAGGTCGCTCAACACCCGCTCCACCAGGAACCGCGGCCGGCGGCTCTTCCGCTGCATGGCGACGTCGTGGTTGAATTCCAGTGCCAGTACGTCCACCCCGTGGAACGCGGCCAGCAGCTCCTCCCGCACACAGCCCAGGTCCGAGGCCAGCCCGATGCCCCAGCCGGGGCCGTCGATGCGGAACGCGAACGTCGGGTCGGAGTCGTGCGGCACCCGCGTCGGCGTCAGCGTCAACCCGCCCGCCTCGAACGGCACGTCGGCGGTGAACTCGGCGATCAGCCCGGCGCGGCGGAGCGGCTCGTAGGCCGGCACGGCGGCGAGGCGGGCGTGATGGTCGGGATGGGCGAAGAGCCGGACGTTCAACCGGCGGAGGTGCTCCAGGGTGTGGCGGTTCCAGTGGTCGGTGTGCGTGTGCGTGATGACGACGGCCTTCACCGCGTTCCACGAACCGCCGCTCGCCTGCATCCGCGCGGACAACTCCTGCGGCGGCAGTCCGCAGTCGATGAGCAGGCCGAAGCCGGGCGTCTCGACGAGGTTCGCGTTGCCGGAACTGCCGCTGGCGAGAACCGTGAACCGGGCGGTCATGGGAGCAGCCGGGAAGGAAGCGGAAAAAGGTGTTGTACCCGGCGGCCCGGCGAATCGGGTAGGCCAGTAGCGGACGCGGGCGTGCCGCGCGAGATCACCTGCCACCTCTGCGCGGTTCGGTCGTTCTCCATTCCCGCGTAGCATGCCGCGGCCGCTCCACCGGTCACAGCGTCATGTTCTTGAGGAACTCGGCGTTCGTCTTGTGCTTGCCGACGTGCTTGAGCAGCAGTTCCACCGCCTCCACGGGGTGCATGTCGGACAGCACCTTGTGTAACACATGCACCATGCGGATTTCCTCCTCGCTCCGCAGCAGTTCTTCCTTGCGGGTGCCGGAGGCGTTCACGTCGATGCACGGGTACACGCGGCGGTCCATCAGCCGGCGGTCCAGGTGAACTTCCATGTTGCCGGTGCCCTTGAACTCTTCGAAGATCACGTCGTCCAGCTTCGACCCGGTGTCCACCAGCGCCGTCGCCAGGATGGTCAGCGAGCCACCCTCCACGAGGTTCCGGGCGGCACCGAAGAACCGCTTCGGCTTCTGCAACGCGGTGGCATCGAGGCCGCCGGAGAGCAGCTTGCCGTTGCCCGGAAGCTCATTGTTGTACGCCCGCGCCAGGCGGGTGATGCTGTCCAGGAAGATGACCACGTCGGTGCCGTACTCGACCAGCCGGCGGGCCTTCTCGATGACCATCTCGGCGACGGTGATGTGTCGGGAGGCCGGCTCGTCGAACGTGCTGCTGACCACCTCCACGCGGTGCCCCTTCACCGTCCGACTCATCTCCGTCACTTCTTCGGGCCGCTCGTCGATGAGCAACATGATGACGTAGGTTTCGGGGTGGTTCTTGATGACGGCGTTCGCCATCTGCTGCAACAGCACCGTCTTGCCGGTCCGCGGCGGGGCGACGATCAGCCCCCGTTGCCCCTTGCCGATGGGCGTGATGAGGTCGATGATCCGCGTGGACATCTCGGCGGGGTCGGACTCCAGCGTCAGCCGCGAGTTCGGGTGGAGCGGGGTCAGGTCCTCGAACACCGCCGTGTGCTGTTGCAGTTCCGGGTCTTGCAGGTTGATGGCCTCGACCCGCAGCAGGGCGAAGTACCGCTCGTTCTCCTTCGGCGGCCGGATCTGGCCCATCACCACCGACCCGGTGCGCAATCCGAACCGGCGGATCTGCGACGGCGAGATGTAGATGTCGTCCGGGCAGGGCAAGTAGTTGTAGTCCGGGCTGCGGAGGAACCCGAACCCGTCGGGCAGCACTTCCAGCGTCCCCTCGCCGACCATCAGCCCGTTCTGCTTCACCCGCTCCTTCAGGATGCGGAAGATGATGTCCTGCTTCTTCAACCCCTGCCACTCGGCCGGCGGGATGTCGTCGTCCGCGGCCGCCTGTTGCAGTTGAGCCAGGCTCATCTGTTGCAGGCTCGTGATGAACGTGGTGCCCCGCTTGATTTCCTCGTACCGGTTGTTCGTCTCGGCGTCGAACCCGCGCTCGTTCGGGTCCACCGTCACGGCCTTCGGCGGCGGGGCGGGCGGCGGCGGTTCAGGCGGGGCTTCGACCGGCGGAGGCGGTTCCACCGCGATGACGGGCGGGGGTTCGACCGGAAGTGGTTCCGGCGGGGCGACGGCTTCGACCGGTGGCGTGAGCGTCGGTTCGACGACCGAGTCGGCCACCGGCTCTACGACGACGGCGGCGCGGGGCTTCCGGGGGCGCGGCTTGCGGACCGGTTCGGTGTCGGGCGTGATGATGATGTCGGCCATCGGTCGGTCCTCGGTCGGCGGTCAGGGCGTCAGGTGCCACTCGGTCAAGATGTGATCGATCTTCTCCTGAAGTCCGGCTTCGGTGCCGTCGTTCAGGATCACGGCGTCGGCGTGGGTCTTCTTCTCGTCGGTCGGCCACTGGGCCGCCTCGCGGGCGGTCAAGTCGGCGGGCGACCACTGACTCCGGGCGAATACTCGTTGCTCGCGCAGCTCGCGCGGCGCGTCGATGTACAGGACACGGTCGCAGCGGCCCTTCCACCCGGCTTCGAGCAGCACGGCGGCATCGAGTACGACGAAGCGGACGGCCGGGTTTTCACTCCCGCTCGCGATCAGCCCCTCGGTCATCTCGCCGATGACCGGGAACACGACCGCTTCCAACCGCTTGCGCTCGGCGTCACTGCCGAACACGATGCCGGCGACGGCCCGGCGGTTCGCGGTGCCGTCCGGATTCGCTACTCGGTCGCCCCAGAGCGCGACGAGTTGTCGTAGCACCTCCGGCGTGTTCAGTGCGTCGTGGCCGAGCTTGTCGCAGTCGATGACGAACCCGCCGCGCGCGGCCAGGCACCGCCCGGCAGTACTCTTGCCCGCGCCAATGCCTCCGATCAGCCCGATGATGGGGAGGGTCATGAGCCGTTCCCGCTGGGGATGTTGTGCTGTTGAAGAAGCGCCTGGAGCCGGGCTACTTTCGCCTCGAGCGAATCGGCACGAGCCTTCTCGGCCTCCGCCTTCTGTTGCTCAGCGTCCGCCCGTTGCTGTTCGACTGCGGCCAGTTCGCGCCCCAGGAGAACGGGTGTGCCCGTCGCCGAGTCCCTCACGCGCAGCATGATCCCTTCCGGCGTCATCGTGAACCCGAGGCGGCTCTCCATCGCCCCGTTCACCGGGCGGATCGGGACGTAGCGCGTCCCGCGCAGCCGGAACCCTTGGAACGACGGGTTCAGGTGCAATCCACTCGGATCGAACAAGAAGTATTCGGCGATGCCGATCCGCCGGTAGTCGCGGCGCTTCACGCCGAGGTCGCGCGCCACGGTACCGGCCGAGGAGAACTCGAACACGGCGGCGGGGATCGTGCCGGCGTGTTCCCAAATGCAGTAGCGGTCCACCAGCCCGCTCGCGACGCCCGGAATAATCATGATGTCCGGCGACCGTCGCCGCCTCGCGCTGCCCTGCTCCCAGTACAAGAACTGATCGGTGGTGACGAGTACGTCCGCCCGCCCGGCGTAAAACGTCAACAGCGATTCGCGGAGCATGTAGATGGATTCCACATGTGTACCGGTCTCGGCCATCGGTGCACCGTCGCTACTCGGGTACTCGATTACCGGCGGTTGGGGGGCGGTGGCGATCACGCGAGGTCCTCCACGTCGAGCCAGTTGGGGCCGGCGGCGACATCCACCTTCAGCGGCACGCGGAAGGGGAGGGCCGTCGTCATTTCGTGCCGCACCAGCGCGGCGACGGCGGCTAACTCCGCCGGCGGCACCTCGAACACCAGTTCGTCATGCACCGTCAGTAGCATCTTCGCTGCCAACTTCTCGGCCTTCATCCGGCGGTCCAGGTTCAGCATGGCGACTTTCAGCAGGTCTGCGGCGGACCCCTGAATCTCCATGTTGATGGCTTCCCGCTCGGCCTGGTTGCGCTGCTCGTAACTGGACTTCGGCCGGATGGCGTCCGGGTTGAACGCCCGCCGGCGGCCCAGCACCGTCGCGGCGAAGCCGTCCTTCCGCACCCGCGCCAGCAGCCCGTTCTGATACGCCAGCACATTCGGGTACTTGGCGAAATACTCGTCGATGAACTTGGCCGCGTCCTTCTTCGGGATGCCCAGTTGCACCGACAGGCCGACGGCGCTGATGCCGTAGATGACGCCGAAGTTCACCGTCTTCGCCGCGCCGCGCTGATCCTTCGTGACTTCGGCTTCGAGCACGCCGAACACCTGCGCGGCGACGGCCGCGTGAACGTCCCGATCCTCGGCGAACGCGCGGCACAGGTTCTCGTCCTCGCAGAAGTGCGCGAGCAGCCGTAACTCGATCTGCGAGTAGTCGGCGGTCAGGAGTTGCCAGCCGTCGCGGGGTAAGAACGCCTGCCGGATCTGTCGCCCTTGTTCGGTGCGAGCGGGGATGTTCTGCAAGTTCGGGTCCGACGAACTCAGTCGGCCGGTGCTGGCCACGGTCTGGTTGAACGACGTGTGTAACCGGCCGGTGGTCGGGTTCACCAGCGCGGGCAGGGTATCGACGTAAGTGCCTTTCAACTTCGCTACCTGTCGGTGCCCAATGAGCGTCTTCGGCAAGTCGTGGCCGAGCGCAGCGAGGCGTTCGAGCGACTCCTGATCGGTACTCGGCTCGTTCGTGGTGCCGGTGCGCTTCTGGACGGGCAGATTCATCTCGTCGAACAGAATTTCCCGTAACTGTTTCGGCGAGGCGAGATTGAACCCCCGGCCGGCGAGTTTATGCGCGTCCTGTTCCAGGGCGACGAGTTGAACCTCCATCTCTTGTGACAGCTTCGCCAGGAACGGTACATCCAGCCGGATGCCGTTGAACTCCAACTCCGCCAGCACGTCGATGAGTGGAATTTCCAGCGTGTCGTACAACTTCTTCAGGCTTTGTCCCCCTCTCCCCGGGAAGAGTGGGAATGTGTCTTCGCTGGTTCCCCCCTCCCCTGGCGGGAGGGGGGTGAGGGGGGAGGGGGGAACCAGCGAAGACTCGAACCGCTCCGTCAGCCGCCACGCGGCGTCGGCGTCCTCGGCGGCGTAGGCGCACGCCTTCGCCACCGGCACTTCGGCCATCGTGACCTGCTTCTTGCCGGTGCCGATCAGCGTCTTGATCGAGATGTTCTCGTGCTGAAAACACTCGCGGGTTAAATCATCAAGATTGTGCGACCGCGCGCCGGCGTCGAGCAGGTAATGCGCGACCATCGAATCCCCGGCGACGCCGCGCAATGTGATGCCGTTGTTGCGCAACACGAGTAGATCGTATTTAATGTTCTGATTCGCTTTCTGAACGGCGGCGTCTTCGAGGACGGGCTTCAGCGCGGCGAGCGTGGCGGCGGGGGCCAGCACCGCGTCGGTCTTTGGCCCGCGCACCGGCAGGTAGTACGCTTTTTCGGCTTGCCAGCAGAAGGAGTAACCGACGATCTCGCACCGCAGCGGGTCGAGGGCGGTCGTTTCCAGATCGAAGGCGAACCGCGGTTGCGCCTTCAATGCCACCAGGAAGTCGGCGAACTTCGCTGGGGTATCGATGCACTGGTAGTCGGTCTTCCAGCCGTCATCGACGGGCGCGTTCAGCCCGAACTCGAACGACGCATCGCCCTCGCCGTCGATCTGGTCGAACAGCGACGGCTGACCGGGTCGGGGCAGTTTCGGCTTTTTTTTGGTTTCTTTGCCGGTTCCCCCCTCCCCTGGCGGGAGGGGGGAGGGGGACAAGCCGGCATCGCCCAACATCGCCTCGTTCTTCTTCGCCCCGCTCTTGGCCAGGGTTTTGCGCACCCGCTCGGCGTACCCGCGGAAGCCGAACTCCTGGAACAACTCGAGAAGCCGTTGGCCGTCCCAGTCGCGGCGACGCCAGCCGTCCCAGTCGAGGGCCATCGGCACGTCGGTGCGCAACTTCACCAGCGTCTTGCTGAGCGCCAGTCCGCCGTCGGCGATGGACTTCTTCAGCGACTCGCGCAACTTCGGCTTGGCGATCTTGTCCGCGTTGGCGATCAGGTGGTCGAGGGTGTCGAACTCCTTCAGCCAGGCGGTGGCGGTCTTCGGCCCGCACCCCTTCACGCCCGGCACGTTGTCCGCGCTGTCGCCCACGAGTGCCTGGAAGTCCACGACTTGATCCGGCCGCACGCCCCAGTCGGCCATCAGTCCGGCTTCGTCGAGGATCGCCCCTTTGCGCAGGTTCTGCATCCGCACCGTCGGCGACAGCAGTTGCCGGCAGTCTTTGTCGGACGTGCAGAGGAACACCTCCAACCCGCGGGCGGAACCGTCGGTGGCGAGGGTCGCCATCACGTCGTCGGCTTCGAAGCCCGGCACCCGCAGGACCGGGATTCGCATCGCGTCTAGCACTTGGTCGATGAGCGGTTCCTGGGCGATGAGGTCGTCCGGGGCGGGGTCGCGGTGGCCCTTGTACTCGGCGAACAGTGCGTCGCGGAACGTCGGCTCCGGGCAGTCGAACGTGGCGATGAGATAGTCCGCGCCCCGGTCGTACAGGTCCATGATGGCCCGCGTGACGCCGAACACGGCGTTCGTCGGCCGGCCGTCCGGGGCGGTCATCGGCGGGATGCCGTGGAACATCTGGAACACCATGCCGTGCGCGTCCAGGAGGTACGCGCGGCCGGGGCCGGTTGCGAGCGGGTTCGGGTTGGAGGCGGTCACGGGCAGCCTGCCGGGGTGCAGGGGGCGGTGGGCAGCCATCGGGCGGGTCGCCGGGGTGGGCGAGACGGCGGCCGGGATTGTGGCGATCCGCGTGAACCGGGGTGGGATGCAATTCGCCGGCCAAGGCCCCGAAAACGGTCAGGGACGCGCTGGGGAAAATGGCCGGAGCGGTTCAGGCGGACGTTAGACAATGATTGAGGGAAGTGTACGGCCGAACCTATCGCTTTGTCAAGGGCGCGAGAGCGGAGATGTGACGTTCGGCATCGGCGAACCCGACTGGCGGAGTCGGGTTCGCTGAGATTCTTGACCACGAGTCGCGAATCAGTACACGCCGACGACGGTGCCGCCGGACAACTCGGCGAACGGGCGGACGCCGCTGACGCCGTCCCACGGGTACTTGTCGAACGGCTTCTCCCGCTCGCCCTCGTCTCGTTCCGGGAAGCGCGGCACGAAAAACTCTTTGGTGAACGTGGACAGCAGCACCCGGCCGGTGCCGCCGTAGGGCACCAGCTCGTCGAAGTCCTTCGGGTTCACCACCTCGATGACGGCGCGGGGTTGCGGGGCGTAGTAGCTGATCTTGAACCCGTCGTGCGGGCCGATGGGCTTGCTGCACGCCAGCCCCATCAGGGTGTTCCCGTAGGTCGGAGTCATGTACACTTCACCGTTGTCCAGCATCTCCTCATAGGCCTCGCGGGTGAAGTCCGGGGTGAACTCGGTGCCGCCGCTGAAGATGCCGGTGATGCCGGTGCTCTTGATGGTGGTCAGCCCGCCCGGCGGGATCGGCTTCTTCAACTCCCGGTACTTCGCCTCCAACTTGCCGGCCCGCAGCGCCTCGTCGAACGCGGCCAGCAGCTTCGGGGTGGTGAACATGCACTTGATGTCGTGCCCGCCGGCCAGCACGGTAATCGCCTGGTCGATGCAGTGTTCCTTGTAGGCGTTCGCCTCGGCGATCTTCCGCGCCTTGATGCACTTCACCACGTAACGCGGGTCGAGGTCGATGGCGAAGCAGATGCCGCCGCGGTACTGCGCCAAATGCTCGATGGCCAGCCGCAGCCGGCGCGGGCCGGACGGCCCCAGCATGAGCCAGTTGCCGCCCTTCGGGAACGACTTCTCCGGCAGCGTGTCGGACATCATTTCGTAGTCGATCTTGAAGTCGTCGATGACGATGCGGGACTTCGGCAGGCCGGTGGTGCCGCCCGTCTCGAACACGTACACTGGGCGGTCGGCGTACCCCTTCGGCACCCACTTCCGCACCGGCCCGCCGCGCAGCCAGTCGTCCTCGAAGATGGGGAACTTCTTGATGTCGTCCCAGCCGTTCACCTCGGTGAGCGGGTCGAACGTGAACTCCTTGGCCTTTTCCAGCCAGAACGGGGTGCCGGTGTCCGGGGTGAAGTGCCAGCGGACGATGTCGCGGACGTGGGCGTCCAGTTGGGCGCGGGCGTTGGCGATCCGTTCGTCGAGGGTGGAGCCGGTGACGGGGTCCGGCTTGCCGGGAGTGTCTTTCATCGCGGGAGGTGTCCTGTCGGGGAGGCGGGGGTCACGTCTGTTACCGTACTTTGTAGGCGGGGAAAACGAAAAAAGCCCACCACGAGCGTGGTGGGCGTTCTTCCGCGCTGGAGTCGCGACCCGTCGGTTCGCCGTCTCACTTCTTCTTCTCGAACGCGAACAGGGCGTTCTCGGTCATCACGTACAGGACGCCGTTGGCCGCCACCGGGGTGCTGCGGATGGCCGCGTCGAACTCGATCTTGGCGATCAGGACTTCTGCCTCCACCTGCTTCCGCTTGGCCTTCATCTGGGTGTTGTACGACTTCTGGTCGGCCGCGTCGGGGTTGACCAGTTCGTCGATCTCCTTCGGCGTCTTGGAGTGCTTGAACACGAACAAGTCGGCCCCCTCAGTGGCCAGGTACACCTTGCCGTCCACGTAGTACGGCGACCCCCAGATGGCCCCCTTGCAGTCGTACTGCCAGTACTTCTTGCCCGTCTTGGCGTCCAGGCAGTGCAGATAACCGGACAACTCCGAGATGTAGACGATGCCATCCACCACGCAGGCGCTGCTCATGGTGCGGCCGAAATTGAAATCGCGGGGGACGAACTTCCGGTCGTCCCGCCCGCCGTAGTGCCAGGCGACGGCCGAGTTCGGGTTCGGCTTGCCGGTGAACTGGTCCTTTCCGTCCTCGCCTTTCGTCACTTTGTCCACCACCTCCGGCGACACGTCCTTGTTCGTCTTGCCGTTGGCCACGGCCTTGGTCAGGTCGATGCAGTAGAAGTGGGCGACGCCGGTGAAGTGCTCGGGGTCCTGACCAGTGCCGATGTACAACTTGTCGCCGACGATCACCGGGGTGCCGATGAAGTCGCTCTTGGTGCCGGCCCCACCCAAGTCGTACACGGCGTTCTTCGGGTTGGCGTCGAACTTCCACAACAGCTCGCCGGTGACGGGGGCGTAGGCGTACAGCCACCCGTCGCCGCCGGGGAAGATCACCTGCTTGGCCCCGCCGGCGTCGGCGTAGGCCGGGTTCGACCACTGCCCGTGCATGATGGCCGTGCCGGGGTCGTTCTTTTTCCACAGCACCTTACCGGTGTTCTTGTCCACCGCCAGAAAGCTGGGGGCGTTCGGGGCCGGGATGTTGGTGTGGTTCTCGTCCACCCCGTTGGCGGTGGTGATGTACAGGATGTCCCCGACCAGCAGCGGGCTGGCGGCGGTCATGTTGTGCGGGGCCACGCCCAGCTCATTAATCATGTCCAGTTCCCACACCACACCGGCGTCGGTGGGGGTGGCGTAGACGGCGTCCTTGTTCTTGGCGTCGTGGTTCTCCAGCGGCTTCAGCCCTTTCTTGTACCCGTTCAGGTCGAGGCACAGGAGGACACAGCGGTTGGACGTGTAATACACCCGGTCGCCGTCGATCAGCGGGGTGGCGCAGACGCCTTCCTTCGGCCAGTCCTTGGCGAACTTGTCCGGCAGTTTGTCGTGGATGGCCTGCCACAGGAACTGGCCGTTCGCCGTATCGAAGCACATGACCACACCCTTATCGAGCGGCTCGTCGCCGTCCGGCCCTTTCTTGATGTCGCGGGGGTTGCGGGGCCGCTCGTTGTTGGTGCCGACGAGGACCTTACCGTTGGCGATCACCGGGCCGCCGTAGGCGCGGCTGCCCAGTTCCGCCTTCCACTTCAGCACGCTCGCGTCCTTCGGGTCTGGCTTGTCCGGGATGTTGGTGTCGGTCAGGTTCACCATGTTTCGGCCGGGGCCGTTGCCGAACATGGGGGCGTCGGTCTTGCCGGCGGCCGGCTTCGGCGGGTCTTGAGCTTGGGAGAAGACCAACCCGGCCCCGGCGAGGACGCCGAGGGCGAGCAGCAGTGCGCCGAGGCGGGTGGCGCGGGCGACACACGGACAGGATGTCATGGGGATGTCCCTTTGTTGAATGGGGGAGACGTTACGATGTTCAGCGGCTCAATTCTTCCGGCCTGAAGGGCCGGTTCTACTAGCCCAGGCCGTGAGGCCTGGGTACCCGTCCGTTCCACCCCCGGCCCTGAAAGGGTCATTCACGGCGAGCCACGAACGGCCCTTTCAGGGCCGGGGTTTTTGTTCGACCATAACCCCAGGCCTCACGGCCTGGGCTAGTAGAACCGGCCCTTCAGGCCGGAAGACCCCGTCACTTCTTCGCGTTCGGAGTGATGATCAGGTTGTCGTAGTAGATGTTCGAGCCGGGGACGGCCTGGCTGGCGTTGGGGACGTAGCCGTAGATGGCGGCGGCCCCTTCCACGTTCGGGTTCTCGTCGGTGTGCTCCAGGGTCCACTTCTCCGGCTCCGGCGTTCCCCGCGGCCACGCCTTGCCCTTCACCACGGCTTTGCCGCCGGCCACCTCGACGGTCGCCTTGACGGTGTACCAGGTGCCCGGCTTCCACGGGAACGGGACGCCGACGTTGATGCGGTTGCGGGCCTCCCAGGTGACGACCCGGAACGTGGTCTGGCCGTTCGCCGCCGGGTCCGGCTTGCCGTCCAGCGTGAACAGGTAGCGGTTCGCCACCACGCCCATGTCGGGCAGTTTCTCGGCCACCTCGGTGGCGCGGACGTCCACCTGGATGGCGTACCCGGTGCTGGTCGGCGGGGTGATGTACGAGATGGCGCGGGCGACGCCCGGCAGCGGGTTGGTGTTCACCTTGCTCAGCACTTTGGCCGTCGTGTCGCCGTCCTTCAGTTCCACCACGTTGTACTTGCCGGTGACGTTCACCCACCCGCCGGGGGCGCTGCCCACCGGGCTTTTCTCGAAGTCCTGCTTGTACGGGATTTCGGCCGCCACGCGGACGCGAGCGCGGGCCGTCAGCGGGCCGCTGGTGTAGTCCACATACCCTTGCTGGCTGGGCGGCATCGCGGCGACGGTCAGGGTGCCGGCGTCCAGTTTGCCCGCCAGCGCCGGCGGTTGCGCCCCGGTCGGCGTCTTCGGCGGCAGGGCCAGTGCCCACGTCCCCTTCGGCTCGGCCTTCACGGTGCGGCCGTTGGCGTCGTAATACACCACCTCGAATGTCACCTTCTCGCCCGGCTTCGCGCTCAGGTCCGCCGGGAACAGCCGGACGCCCGCCACTTTGCCGTCCGACGGCGTCTCCGGCGGCAGCGGCTTGTAAACCGGGGCCGACGCTTTCGCCTTGCTCCCGACGCAGTAGGTGTCCTCGGCGGTCTGGAAGTACAGTTTGCCGTCCACCGCGATGGGGGTGGCGTTGGTTTCCAGCAGGCCGGTGCCGGACTTGGCCCGGAACCGGAACTCCTCGATGTCGTCGTCCTCCGGCTCCTCGTCGGTCAACTTCTTCAGGACGGTCATCTTGGAGAACACTTCGAAGATGTAGAGGCGGCCGTCGGCGATGAGCGGCGCGCCGCGGGCGACGGTGCCGTACTTGTACTTCCACAGCACCTTGCCGGTCTTGGCGTTGAAGCAGAACAGCTCGCCGCCGTCGTCGGGGACGTACAGCCGGCCGTCGTGCAGGGCCGGGGAGGCCAGCCCGAACCGGTTCGCCCGCTTGTACTCCCACACCAGTTTCGGCTTCCCGTCGGTCACTTTGCCGGCGTCCAGGCAGATCACCCGCCCCTCGCCGCCGCCTTCCGGGTTCGGCTCGCCGTGGCAGCAGTACACGAGGTCGCCGCTCACCACCGGCGACGGGTTAATGCACCCGGCGGCGAAGTGGTACTGCCACACGATTTCGCCGGTGCGGACCTTCAGTGCGTGCAGTACGCCGTTGGCCCCGCCGCTGATGAGCAGCCGCTGGCCGTTGATGACGGCGATGACCGGGTTCGACGAGTAAGTGCCGAAGATGGGCCGCTGCGGGGTGGTCACTTCCTGGATCCACACCACCTTGCCGGTCTTGCCGTCGAAGGCGTAGAAGCGGTTGCCGGGGCGGGCGTTGTCGCCCCAACTGCCGTTGACGATGCCGACGATGACGAGGCCGCTGTCGAAGATGGGGGACGAGATCCGCCCGCCGTACCCGGTGATGCGGCCGAACTCCTCGGTCAGTTGCCGCTGCCACACGACCTTGCCCGTTTTGGCGTCGAGGCAGAACAGGAAGCCGCCGGTGGTGTGGGCGAAGACGGTGCCGGCGTCCGGGTCGGCCGTCAGGGTCGTCCACCCCAGGCGGCTGGTGACGATGTCCGAGTGGAACACGCCGAACTTGAACTCCCACTCCTTCTTGCCGGTGGCCGCGTCGAGGCAGAGGATCTGCTCGCCCTCGGTGGACAGTCGCGGGTCGTACCCGTTCATGACGTACAGTTTGCCGTCCAGCGCGATGGGGGCGGAGCGGCCGCCATACGGCTGTTTCCAGATCAGGTTGCCCGCGCCCACCTTGGACAGGTCGAAGGTGTCGGGCAGGCCGACCTTCCCGGCGTCGCCGTCCTGTTCCGGCCCGCGCCAGTGGGTCCAGTCGGCGGCGGAGGCGGCGGGCACCGCGACCACGAGAAGGAAAAGCGGCAGCAGCCAGCGTGTCATGGAGAGTCTCCGGGTCGGGAAGGTGATGGTTTTGTTAGCCCGCCGCGCGAACAAGGGGCGAACCGCTTATGGGGTTGGCCCTTGCTCGCGCGGCGGGTTAACAAAACCCACACGAGCACGGGTCAGCCGACCTTCACCACCCGCTTCGCCTTCATCTCGAATCGGGGCAGCGTGCCGGGCGGGACGGCGGTGACGGCGGCGCGGAACAGCAGGTCGTTTTGGATGGCGTCGGCGACCGCCGCGCACACGCGGCCGGCGTCGGCGGTCGGTGTCGGCTCCACGTCCAGCCGCAAGTCGGCCAGCGGGCGGGCGGTGTCGATCACGATACGGAACTCGGCCACGTCGGGGAACCGCCGCACGATCGCCTCCACGGCCGCCGGGTACACGTTATTCCCGCGGACATGGATCATATCATCCACCCGCCCCAGCACGCCACCGTCGAGGTAGGTGCCGGCGGCGCTTTCCGTCAGCTTCACCAGATCCCCGGTGCGGTAGCGGATCAGCGGCGACCCGTGCCGGCCGAGGTTCGTGACGATCAACTCGCCGACTTCGCCGGGCGGCACGTCGCGGTCGGAGTCCGGCTCCAGACACTCCACGATGAACCGGTCCGTCTGCACGCGAAGTCGGCCGGGTGTCTGGATGGTTTCGAAGGCGACCGGCCCGACCTCGGTGAGGCCGTAGTGGTCGAACAGCCGCGCGCCCCAGGCGGTTTCGATCAGGGTTCGGGTCGCCGGGATGCTGCCGCCCGGTTCGCCCGCGACCACCACCGCCCGCACCGGCGAGTCGGTCAGATTCAGCCCTTCCGCCGCCGCCACTTCGGCCAGGTGCAGGGCGTAAGTCGGGGTACAACACACCATCGTCGCCGCGTGTTCGAGCAGGTATCGCAGTCGCGCGGCGGTCGTCATGCCGCCGCCGGGGATCACCCACGTCCCCCGTCGGGCGAGCGCCTCGAACCCGGCCCAGAACCCCAGGAACGGCCCGAACGAGAACGGGAAAAACACCCGGTCATCTGGCCGAACGCCGATGTCGTCGGCGAACCCGTCGGCCCAGCAGTCGAGCAGCCAGCTCCAACTCGCGGGGGTGTCCAGCCACTTCAGCGGCCGGCCGGTGCTGGTGCCCGATGTCTGGTGGACGCGGCCGTAGTCGGCCAGTGTCCCGGAGTGGTTCGACCCGTAGGGCGGGTGCGCCGCCTGATCCGCGACTAACTCGGCCTTCGTCGTGAGCGGCAGTCGGCGGAACTCGTCCGGCGTTCGTACGGCGGCGGGGTCCACCCCTTTCGCGCGGTAGAAGGCGGAGACGGGGACGGCGCGGAGTCGCGTCAGTTGGTCGGACGATGCCATCGCGCCCCTCGCGGGAAAAACGACGCCGCCCGCGGTGCTGTACCACGGGCGACGGGCCGGGCTTACAGGCGATTCCGGCGCGAATCTGTTTTGGGAGGGCGAGACTCCCGCCGAGCCGCGAATCACGTTGGCTCGGCGGGAGCCTCGCCCTCCCGAAGATGTCACTTCGCCGACACGTCGAAAACGAACAGCTTCTCGTAGTCGCGGAGGTACAGTTTGCCGTTGGCGATGACCGGGTGTGCCCACACCTTCCCCGACCCCGGACGCAGCTTGCTGGTGCTGGGGATCTTGAACCGGCTCACTTCGTCGTACTTCTCGGGCGTCACCTTCACCAGCGCGACGGTGCCGTCCTTCTCGGCGTAGCAGTACAGCATCCCGTCGGCGGCGCTGATCGACCCCATGCCGCCGACCCCCTTGTCCTTCCACAGCGGCTCGCCGCCCTTCTTGAAGTCGAAGCACACCCAGCCGCCGCCGCCGCCTTCCGAGTGCCCGTACAGGTAGTCGCCGATCCGCACGACTCCGCCTTGCTTGTTGATGAGGGAAGTGGTCTTCGGGTACACGCTGGTCGCCTTGGTGCCGTCGCCGTCCTTCTCCAGCTTGAAGCATTCGCTGCCGAACCCGTAACCGGCGGTGAAGAACGCGTACCCGTCGGCCACCACGGGCGTCGGGATGACGGCGGTACGGCGGCCGGACGCGCCCACCTTCCACAGCAGTTTCCCGTCCGTCGCCCGCACTCCGACGCCGGACGCCATCGTCTGCTGGACGTACTGCCGCACCCCACCCACTTCGGTCGGGATGACGGACGAGTAGCCGGCCCCGTCCTTGAACTCCTTGCACTGCCACACGGTCTTGCCGGTCTTCTTGTCGAGGGCGATCATCCCCCCGCCGTCACCCGGCGTGCAGACCACCTGGTCGCCGTCCACCAGCGGGGACTCACTGTACCCCCAGGTGGGGATCTTGCCGCCGAAGTCCTTGACCAGGTTCTTCGTCCACTTCACTTCGCCCTTGTCCGTCGTCAGGCAGGTCAGGTCGCCGGTCACCCCGAGGACGTAGAGCAGCGCGCCGTCCACGGACGGGGTGGAGCGGGGACCGCCGCCCCAGCCGTCGTTGAAGTTCCCGCTGGCGGTTGTGAGTGGGGTCTGCCACACCTTCGACCCGTCCTTCGCGTTCAGGCAGGTGCAGAACTCGCTGGCGTCCTTCTTCGCGCCGGTCGCGCCGAGGATGAACACCTTGTCGCCGACCACCGCCGGGGAGCCGTACCCGGTGCCGACGATGCTCGGGTCTTCGACCTTCCAGTCCAGTTTCGGGCCGTCGGCCGGCCAGGACTTCAGCAACCCGGTGTCGCCGGACACGGCGTCCCGGTTCGGCCCCTGCCATTGTGGCCAGTCGGCGGCCGAAAGGGTGACGGCGGACACCAGCAGGGCACTGATTACGGACGCGATCCGGAAACGCATGAGTCGGCACCTCGGACGGAGTGACGAGAAGGCTGCGCGGGTCAATCTATCAAAGATAGACGCTGCGTCCGCCGGACGGATTCACCGTCGCCAGTGGAGGATCCCCCACCTGGTTGGGAAACTCACCCGCCGCGGTCGCGCAGCGGGTTGCGCCGCTGGTGGCAGCCGGATACGCGATTCGCCATCGACTGAGCGGGAATGGGGACGGAAACCCCAGTCGGGAGCGGTTTTTCACTCGAAACGGCGTTCGGCACACGCGTTGCTGCCACATTGCCTTCGATCACGGACCGGCAATTCCAAACGGGTTGAACGGCCGCGACTCCCGGTGACACGATCACCATCACGACTCACAACCGGAGGCAGTCATGACCGACACCTCGAAAATCCGCGACAAGATGGATGTGGTCTGCTCGTGCGGCACGAAGATCGGCAAGGTGGACCACCTGGACGGCAGCAGCATCAAGCTGACCCGCAGCGACCCCACCGCCGGCGGCAAGCACCACTGGGTGCCGCTGGACTGGGTCGAGCGGGTGGACGAACAAGTCCACATCAGCAAGAACTCGGAAGACGCCACGGCCGGATGGAAAGAAGAAATGGCCGCCTGATCGGCGGCCGACGAACCGCGACGGTGACGTTCGCGGTGGCGGCGACCGCACCGCCCCAACACATCCGGATGCCGCGTCGAATCCTCCAACCGAGGGCCGACCGGGCGAGCGAAGCAGGCGAGTCCCCTGGGCTGTCAGCCGCACCCGCTCCCCGGCTCGCGTAACACGGACCGACACCGAAGTGATGGAGCGGGGTGATCGGACGCCGGGCGGCGGCGAGGGCGGAGCGACAGCCGGGGGGCTAGGCTCCGCCCTCCCACCCCCACCCGCCGAGCGGGTCAACTGTCTGGGCCGCGTGCCCCGGCGAGGATCGTGCGTGACTGCGACCCGATGCGAGTCGCGGCCGGGCCGATCCTCCCGGGGCACGCGGCCCGAGTCCATTTCCGGCACAACTCCTACGACCGCCGAAATCTCGCGCCGAACGCCGGGAGTCCGCCCGACCGACCGCGCGTGCCCCCGCCCGATCGACCGACTACAACTGCCACAGACCCGTTGCCGGACACCCGTCCCGCGAGGCCGATCATGGTACCGCGCTCGCCCCTGGCCGTTCTTCTCCTGACACTCCTCCTCGCGGTCCCCGTCGCCGCCGCCGACGAACCGACCACGCTCGGCGCGACGATCACCCTGCGCGACGTGAATCTGGCCGAACTCATCGAGACGGCGAAGCTCGACCTCGGCTACAAACTGACGGGCAAGGTGACGGTGGTGGCCAACTTCTCGGTGCCGCTCGGCGAAGCGGCCGAGACAAAGAACTACGTTCTGCAAGGGAAAGTGACCGCGCCGGAATTGATGCTGGACGACTTGAAGGTCCGCGACTTCACGGCCGAACTCGGGTACGCGGCCGGCAAACTGACGCTCACCAAACTGACGGCGGTGGTGCCGTCGGACGTGGCCGGTGACCCGGCCGGCCAGATCACCGGCACCGCCTCCGCCGCCATCGAACCCCGCGGCGACCTGAAGGCGAACCTGACGCTCACCCGCGTGCCGCTCGGCATCCTCTTCAAGACGCTCCCCGGTGGCATTGACGTTGCCGGCGCGGTGAGTGGGAAGGCCGATTTCCGCGCGCCGGTGGACAAATTGAGCGACCCCGCCACCTGGGCCGGCAGCGGCACCCTGACGGCCCCGGCGCTGACGGTCTTCGGCCGCGCCATCCGCGACACCAAACTGACGCTCGCCGTGAGTGACGGCAAGGCGGTGTTGTCCGAGGTGGCGGCGGTGCTGGAAGGCGTCCCCGTCACCGGCAACGGCAGCCTCGCCCTGTCCGGCAAGTACGCCTATTCCGCCACCGTCCGGACCACCCCGAAGGACGTGAGCGAGATTCAGAAGTTAGTGCCCGAGCTGGCGTCGCCGGTGGCGATCAAGGGGAAACTGGCCCTGGACGCGACCGCCGCCGGCACCCTCACCCCGTTCACCGTGACGGCGTCCGGCAACGTGTCCGCCGCCGACCTCGCCGTCGGCGGGACGGCCGGGGAGAAATTCTCCGCCAAGTGGAAGGTGACGCAGGACCGGGTGACGGTCACGGACGTGACGGCCGGACTATTCAAGGGCACCCTCACCGGGTCGGCCGATGTGCCGCTGGGGCGGGACGCGGCGGGCGACTTCAAGCTGGCCTTCAAGGACATCGACGCGGCGGCGGTCGTGGCCACCTTCCCGTCGATTCCCGTGCGGCTGACGGGCACGATCTCCGGCGACATCACGGGCAAATTACCGGCGACCCAGGCGGACGAGGCGCGGGCGGTGTCGGCGGACGTGAACCTGGCCGCCCCCGAACTGACCGTGCAAGGCATCCCGGCCGAAAAGCTGGTCGGCAAACTGTCCGTCGCCGGTTCCACCCTCCGCTACGAACTGGAAGGCCAGTTGAAGACCGGGGGGTCCTTCGAGGTGAAAGGGCAGTACCCGGAGGCGAAGAAGGGCGAGAAGGAGGAGGACGGGGTCATCGTCGTCCGCTCCCTCGACCTCGGCGGGCTGTCGCGGGCGCTGCGGCTGCAAGGGACGCGACTACAGGGGATCGTCGATTTATCGTTCCGCTACTCGGCCGACTTGAACGACGGCGACGGCCGCTACCGGATCCGCCAACTGGGGGTGAACGGGTCGCTTCTCTTCCAGGATTTGGGCGGGCGATTGCGGCTGCGAAACGGCACCCTGGAGGTGGTGGACGCGGTCGGGCCGCTGGCTAGCGGCACCGTTCGGGCGCGGGTGCGGGCGAACTTGAACCAGCCGGAGCGCAGCTTCTATCGGCTGGACGTGGACCGGGCGGACATCGGCCGGCTGCTGTCCTCGTTCGCCACCGGGCCGACCATGTTCGACGGCGGCGTGGCGCTCACCGTGCGGGGGAAACTGTGGCCGCGGTTCACGGCGACGGGCACCCTAGTGATGACCCGCGGGCGGCTCGCCGGGATGACCGCCTCCGACCTGCGGATCCCGTTCCGCTTCGGCGCGACCCCCGGCGGCGGCATGCTGTTGACCGTGCGGGACGTGACTGGCAGCCTCGGCGGTGGGCGGGTGTCGGGGCAGTTCGAGTACTCCAGCGGGGCCACCGCCCGAACGTCCGGCCAACTCAAGTTCACCAACGTCAAGATCGGCCGCGTGCTGTCCGACCTGAACCAGAGCAACTACTTCGGGGCCGCGCGGGTGACCGGCCGCATCGACCTTGCCGGCGAGAACATGCTGTCGATCGACGACTTGAGAGGCTCGGTGGTGGCGAAGATCGGGCAAGCCGGCTTGCGCGACCTGCCGGTGCTCACGTCGGTCCTGCCGTTCGTCTCCCCGTCCGCCCTGGTCAAGCCGTTCGACGTCGGGGAACTCCGCGGGCGGCTGTCGCGGGGCGTGTTCCGCCTCGAGCGGCTGACGCTGGCCAGTTCGAACGCCGAACTGTTCGCCGAGGGCACCGTGGCGCTGACCGGCCGCCTCGACCTCGGCGTCATCATCCGGACCGGCTCGGTCGGGCTGAACGACGCCGTCGTGCGGCGGATCGGGTTGGGGCTGCCGCTCACCCTCGGCCCCATCCCGATCGCCCTCATCCGCGACGTGAGCGAGTTCCTGTCGAACCGCACGGTCCGGCTCACGATCACCGGGACCACCTCCTCGCCGCAGCCGCGGGTCAACACCGCCGCCTTGTTGACCGAAGAAGCCGTCCGCTTCTTCCTCCGCCGGTACTTTCCGATCGCCGCCGAGGTGCTGCCGGAGGTGTCGCCCCGGACGAATCGCTAATGCGGGTGGAGTCGCGAGGCGGGGCGGGGTGGATTATCCGGGGGGATTCGGATGAACTGACGGTTCCGGGTGGGCCGATAACTCCGTGGTAGACCCACACGGAGGTGTCGTATGTTCGCTACCCGCCCTCGGTCGCTCCTCGCTCTTCTCGCGGCGGCGACGCTGGCCCAGACCGGCTGTTCGGCCCTCGGGTTGTCCACCCCCCGGTACAAACTCCTGCCGGAAGCCGAGCAGTTTCGCGACTCGACCGTGCCGCCGCCGCCGCTCGCCCGCGAGTTGGCGAAAGTCCCGCTCGCCGAGTACCTCGTCGAGCCGGGCGACGCCCTCCTGATCCAGCCGGTCGATCTGGACTCCCCGGTTCGCCTGCCCGCCGACCAGCCGATCTTGCCCGACGGCACCATCGAGTTGGGCGAGTACGGCCGCCCGATGGTGGCCGGCAAGACGGCGCGGGCCATCGAACTCGAAGTGCAAGAACTGGTGAAAGCGAAGGAGAAGAAGGACGTGGCGATCACCGTGCGACTGATCGGCCGGCAGAGCAAGGTGTACTACGTCATCGGCGAGGTGAACGCCCCCGGCTCGTATCCGTTGGCCGGCCGCGAGACGGTTCTGGACGGGATCATGGCGGCCGGCGATCTGACCTCCGCCGCGCAGCGGAAGAAGATCGTCCTCGTCCGCCCCAGCCACCCGGAGGGCTGCCGCGAGGTGCTGCCCGTCTGCTACCCGCAGATCGTGCAACTCGGCGACACGGCCACGAACTACCAGCTGCGGCCCGGCGACCGCATCTACGTGCCGAGCCAGGGCATGCTGGAAAGCCTGTTCCCGTCGCTGTCGAAGACGACCGGTCCGTGCTGCAAGCCGCACGCCTCCTGTTACACTGGTGGGGGGTGCCCGCCGGTGGCGGTGACGCGATGACCCGGCACGGCGGTTGCATCCCTCGTGGGGCGACGAACTGTCGCCCACACTTTGGAGGGGTTCAACATGAGACGGGTCCGGAAAATCGCCCTTTGGTTTGTCGGCATCATGGTGGTCGTGGCCGCCGTCGGGTGGTTCGGGTTGCGGTGGTACCTGAGCACGGAGAGTGCCCGCCGGATGGTCGCCGGCGAGGTGAGCGGAATCATCGGACTGCCCGTCGAGGTGACGAGTTTGGACGTCGGGTTCGGCGGCACGTCCGTGTCCGTGACCATCCCGGACCCCGCCGCCGAGACGCCGGGGCATTTCGTTCGCGTCGGCAAGATCGAGACCGACATCACCCTCGGCGGGCTGGCGACCGGCTCCGCGTCCCCGACCGCCGTCACCGTCCGCGACGCCGACATCGTGCTGCGACTGGACGCGAACCGGAAGATCGTTTCCCCGCTGCCGAAGTTCGAGGGCGACGGGGGCGGGGGCAAATTGCCAGCGATCAAGCTGGAGAACGCCCGCATCCGCATCCGCCAGCCCGGCAAGCCGGAGTTCGACATCGGCGGGGTGAACGGCAGCCTCCGCGCCGACGGGGACGGGTACGCGATCACCGGCGACATCGCCGACCCGAAGTGGGGCCAGTGGAAGATCGAGGGCAAACTCGGGGCCGACCCGGCCGACGGTCACGTGACGCTCTCGTGCGCCGACGCGACGCTGAGCGACCCGCTCCTGCAGAGCATCCCGTTCGTGCCCGAAAAGGTGTGGCAGCACCTGTCGGCGTCGGGGTCGGCGGCGGCCTCGGTGACGCTCACCTTCAAGCCGACCGGCGACCTGGATTACGCCGTCTCAGTCAGGCCGAACGGGGCGTCTCTCACCCTGCCGGACGTGGACGCCACGCTGACGGACGTGACCGGCGACATCCGCATCGCGAACGGCAAAGTGACCGCCGACGGCGGTTCGCTGTCGCTGGCCACCGGGAATGTGACGGCCAGCGGCGAGTTCGTCTTCGACGCGGAAACCTACGTCCTCACGCTGAAGGTCAAGGCCGACGGCGTGGACGTCCAGAAGTTGCCGGCCGCGTGGGGGCTGCCGAAGGGACTCGAAGGGAAGTTGAAGGGGACCGCCGACCTGAAAGTGCTCATCCCGGACGACGGCAAAATGGACACGCGGGGGAGTGGCGAGGCCGAAGTGGAAGACGCCAAGTTCCTCGGCCAGAAGGCGGAAATCAAGTTGCAACTGAAGGGCGACAACAACGGCCACTACCGCTTCGTCACGATGCCGCTGACCCCGTGACGCGGCGCGGCCGCGGCGGGTGGCGGCGCGGCCGGCCCCGTCGCCGCACTTCTTGGGCATTGGCGGGAAGGAAGGCTACCACTGGGAGGGGAGCGAGGGCTGCCTTCCCCGTGGCCGGACTCTCCAGAGTCGGGCCGAAGTACCCAGGCGGTTCGGCCCGACTCTGGAGAGTCCGGCCACGGAAGACGGCGGAAGCGCCTCAACTCGGCCGGCCCCGCTCGCCGAACGCCTTATCATCTCCGTATCGGATTTCCTCCCGCCGACAGGCCGTTCCCATGCCCGACCGCGAAGCGCACCTGCTCTCCCCGTACCGCCCACCCACCTCGTACCCGGTCAGCCTGAACCCGGACGAGGCCACCGCCTGGCTGAACGGGTACTTGCAACTGTGGCACCCGGCGGCCCTGGCCGGCCTGAGCAAGCCCCCGCTGGCGTCGTCGTCCTACGACCACGACAAGCCCGGCGAGGGGTTCCTGTACGCCGTCCCGACGGACCCGTCCCTGTACCAGCCCGACGACTGGAAGGACCGGCTCGCCGCCGCGAACGCCGTCGGCTTCGCCATCTCGTCGGACGAGTTCGAGACCGCCGCCCACTTCCGCGCCACCGGGCTGAACCCGGACCTGCAGACCGCGCCGGCCGAGGTCGTCCGCCTGTTCGCCGGGCTGGGGTACGCCTACCTCGTGGTCGAATCCCTGTTCGACGCGATGGACCACGAACATTTGCTCGACGTGCCGGCGTTCTGGGAAGACGTTCAGCAGGCCGTGGAGTCGGTCCGGCAAAACGCCGGCACGGAGGCGATCACCGAGAAGCTCAAACTCGCCGCCGAGAAGGTGGCCAGCGCGCGGATGGTGCTGAACTCGAACCCGCTGCGGCTGGTCGATATCGCCCTTCTGAACAAAGACAAACTCGACCGGCCGTGGCCGCCGACGCGGGCGGCGGGGTTGCCGTTGTCGGTGATCGCGTCCGGCGAAGTGCTGGAGGAGTTGGCCGAGCGGCACCCGGAGCGGTTGGAAGAGTTGAAGGCGGACAACGTGGACGTGTGCTGCGGCGGGTACACCGAACGGGACGACCCGCTGCTGCCCACCGAGTCGCAGTTGTGGAACCTGACGACCGGCCGGACGGCCGTTCGCAAACTGCTCGGCACTGAAGCGGCCGTGTACGCGCGGGCGCGGTCGGCCCAGCACCTGCTCCTGCCGAGCTGGCTGCGGCACGTCGGGTATACGAACGCCGTCGCCGTCAGCTTCGACGGCGGGCGGACGCCGGTGCGGAACACGGCGGTGGTGAACTGGCCCGCGCCGGACGGCAAGTCGGTGGAGGCGTTCGGCCGCGAGCCGCTCGACGCCGCCGACCCGCTGACGTTCTTCAACCTGGTGTACCACCTGCACCAGGCGTTCACGACGGATTCGAACCCGGTGATCGCCTTCAAGCACACCGGCGACGCAGTGGCGGTGGGGTACGACGCATTGCTGGCGTCGGCCGCGCTCGGCGACCCGTGCGGCGAGTGGATCGGGCTGACCCAGTTCCTGTCCGAGATCAGCTACGGCGATTACCTCGGCAGCACGTCGGCGGACGACTACCACTTCGACGCGCTCGACGACCTGGTGACGAACCAGAAGCGGGCGGACGTGGTGACCGCGGTCGCCGAACACCACCGGGCGCGACGGCGGATCGACGCGGCCTACGCGCTGGCGGCGCTGTACCGCAGCCTCACCCCGGAGGGGGAAAAGGACGCGGAGTTGCTGCGGGAGGTGGAGGCGGAAGAAGCGGCGATGGAGCGGGGCGGGGGGGATTCTTCCCACCTCCACTCGTTGAGGGGAGGTCGCCGCGAAGCGGCGGGAGGGGAGTCTTCGCTTGACTCTTCGGAATCTCCCCTCCCGGTTGCGGCGCAACCGACCTCCCCTCAACGAGGGGAGGTGTTCCAAACCGCACCGGTGGAACACGGCGCGGGAATCGAAACCGCCTTCGCCCAACTGCTGGCTGACCGCGTGCAGGTGCGTTCGGCCGACCACCAACCGGGGTTGATGGTCTTCAACCCGTGCAATTTCACCCGCCGGGTGGCGCTGGAGATCGACGACTTCGGCGGGCCGATCCCGGTGGACGGGCCGGTGAAGGCGGCCGAGTTCAGCGGCACGTCGGCGAAGCTGGTGGTGGAGGTGCCGTCCCTGGGGTTCGCGTGGATTCCCCGCGACGGCACCGCCGCGCCGCCCAAACCCCGCCTCAAGACGGCCGACGGGACCGCCGTGCGGAACGAGTTCCTCGAAGCCGACTTCGACCCCGTCACCGGGGCGATGCGGGCGCTCCGCGACACGCGGAACCGGGTCAACCGCATCGGCATGCAGTTGGTGTTCAACCCCGGCAGCAACACCCGCTGCCGCGGGGTGACGGTCACGAACAGCGGCACCGCGCTGGGCGAGGTGACCTGCGTGGGCGAGATCGTGGACGCGCACGACGAGGTGCTGGCCACCTTCTCGCAGCGGCTCCGGGCGTGGGTCGGGCGGCCGGTCTTGGAGGTGCGGATCGAACTCGACCCGGTCAAGCAGCCCGCCGGCTACCCGTGGCACAACTACTTCGGTGCGCGGTTCGTCTGGCGGAGCGACCGGGCCGCCCTCTTCCGGGGGGTGAACGGGGCCAACTGCCAGACCGGCTCGACGTACCCGGTGTCGCCGGATTACCTGGAAGTCCGAATGGGGGCCGAGCGGACGTTCGTGTTCACCGGCGGGCTGCCGTTCATCCACAAGATCGACCCGCGGACGGCCGACGTGGTGCTGATCCCGGAGAACGAGACCGGCCGACAATTCGACCTGCTGCTGGCGATGGACCGTGAACACCCGATGCAGACGGCCGCCGGGTGGGTGACCCCGTCGCCGGTGGTGCGGACGGAGAAGGGGCCGCCGCACATCGGGCCGACCGGCTGGCTGGGGCACGTGGACCTGCCCAGCCTGCTCATGACGCAGTTGCGGCCGGTGCGGGCGCGGGAGGGGATGAACCGGGCGGTGGCGATGCGGTTCGTCGAGTGCGCCGGGTTCGGCGGCGCGGCCGACATCCGCTTCGCCCGCGACCCGGTGCAGGCGGTGATGATCGACGGGGAAGGGACCGTGGAGCGGGAAATCGCCCTGAACGAGGGGGCGATCCCGGTGGACTTCTCCGCCGGAGAGACGTTCCGCGTCCAGGCCGAGTGGACGTGAGCCGGCGTCACAACGCCTTCAGGAACGCCACCAGCGCCCGCTTCTCGTCGGCGGTCAGGGCGAGCGGTTTCACGAGCGGGTCGAGGCGCGGGTTCTTGCCGCCGCCTCGGTCGTAGAACTCGACCACCGCTTCCAGCGTGTCCAGGCTGCCGTCGTGCATGTACGGCGGCCGGAGTTTCACCCCCCGCAGTGTCGGCGTCTTGTATTTCCCCTTGTCGGCGTCGGTCTTGGTCACGGCAAACCGGCCGAGGTCTGCCTGGCCCCAGCCGACGCCGGTGTTGCGGAACCCGTCGTCGGTGAAGTTGCCGCCGCCGTGGCACTTCCAACAGGCCGCCTTGCTCTCGTACAGCCACAGCCCGTGCCGCTCAGTCGCGGTCAATGCGTCGTGGTCGCTGTTGTGGCGGAAGCGGTCCACCGGGCTGTCGCCCCGGACCAGCGTTCGCTCGAACCCGGCCAGCGCCTTGCCCAGGTTGGCGGCCGTCAGCCCGTTGTCGAACGCCGCCGCGAACTGCTTCGGGTAGTCGGCGTCGGCTTTCAGTTTGGCCAATGCGTCGGCCACCGTGGACCCCATCTCGACCGGGTTCGCGATCGGTTCCAGCGCCTGTTCCTCAAGCGAGTTCGCCCGCCCGTCCCAGAAGAAGGCCGTGCCGAACCCGCGGTTGAGCAGCGTCGGCGCGCGGCGAGTGCCTTCCTTACCGTGGATGCCTTTCGCCCTCCCCCCGAGGCCGGCGAACCCCAACTCGGGCCGGTGGCAGGTCGCGCAGGCGACCGTCTTGTTCGCGGAGAGGATCGGGTCGAAGAACAGTTTCCGACCCAGCGCCACGCGGTCGGCGGTGAGCGGGTTGTCGGCCGGCACCGTGCGTTTGCTCAGGCCCAGCGGGACGGTGTCGAGCGCGAGCGGGTTGGGCAACGTGTCGTTCGGCACCGGAGGCGGCGGGTCGGCCGCGAGTGCGACCCCGACGAGCAACCCGGCGAGCGCGAGGAGTGGAAATCGCATGAGGTGGGTTTCCGATGACGAAATGAAGCGGCCGGCGCGGGTCGTCCGCGCCGGCCGGGGGCGTCACTTGCCGCCCTTCGCGTCCTTCTCGGCCTCGGCCACCAACTTCTCGATGTACTTGTCCAACTTCTCGTCGCCGGGGCTGCCCTCGAACTTGTGCCGGATGACCCCCTTGTGGTCGATCAGGAACAGCGTCGGCCAGGCGCGGACATTCCACGTCTTGGAGATCGGCCCACCGGTCCCCATCGGCCCGTTCCAGAACGACCGCCACGAGATGTTTTCGTCCTTCAGCACCGGCTTCAGCGCGTCTAGATCCCGATCCGAGTTCACACCGACCAGGGCAAACGGCTTATCCGCCAGAGTCTTCACGAGCGACCGCTCGTGCGGGTACATGGCCCGACAAGGCGGTCACCAGTCCCCCCAGAAGTCGAGGAGGACCACTTTGCCCCGGTAGTCGGTCAGTTTGAACTCCTTCCCGTCCAGGTCGGCCCCCTTGATGTCCGGCGCTTCCTTCCCGACTCGCAGGGTGCGGAAGGCGGTCAACACCCGCTCGGCCGTCTCCTTCTGCGCGGCCAGATCCGCTTTGGCGAGCAGTGCCACGGCCGACGCCAAGGTCTTCTCGGCCTCGGCGGCGACTTTCGCCAACTCCGCCGGCTTGTCGCCGAGGGCGTCCACCTGGGCGACCAGATTCTGCCCCAGGGCCAGGGTGGCCTCGGCCTTCAACTTCGGGTCGGTCGCGGTGTCAGCGAGTTTCGCCAAGACCTTCGCGTCGGCGGCCCCGCCCCGCGCCAGACCCGACACGATCCGCGCCACGGCGGGATTGTTCGGGTACTTCTCCAACAACCGGTCGGTGGCGGCGGCCACGCTCTTCGGCATGCTGCCCGGTGCGAACGACCCCCTGGCGGAGGCGACCCACGCGAGCAGATCGGCGGCGGCGTCGCCCTCGGCCGTGTCCGCCCGCTTCAGCACCGCGTCCAGGAGGGCGGGCGACATCGCGCGGATCGCCCCGAGCCGCGCTTTCAGTTCCGCCGGCTTCAAGTCGGCGACCAGAGCGGCGACCTTCGCCTCGGCCTTCTGGCTCACCGTCGAACCGGCCCCGTTCGCCAGCACCCAGAACACCGCGTCGGCGGCGACGGGGTCGGTCGGGTGGTCCTCGGCCAACTGGTACACCTTCACGGCGTACTCCTTGCCCAGGCCGAAGTACTTCTGAAGCAACTCCGACCGCTCGTCACCCTTCAGCTTGCCGATTTCGGTGACCATCTTCTGCCGTTCAGCAGCGTGGTCCTTGACGAGCGCGGTGAACTGCTCCTTCGCCGTCGGCGGCGGCTTGTCGTCTTTCTTCGGCTCGTCCTGCCCGCGCGCGGCTGGCAGAGCCAGCAGCAGCACGAGCCAGGGGAGCGCCTTCCGCGTGACCACGGGAACCTCCTCGAGATGAACTTGGGGTCCGGCCGACCGGCCGGCGGCGTCCCGCCGAATTCCTCCGGCGGTGAGGATGACAGTAGCCGAAGACGGCGCGGGCCGCAACCATCTGGCAGCGGTTCCGGGGCGATTCGGCCCGTCCCGAATCATGTGAGTTTTCGATGAGGAAGAACGAAATGTTCAGGCCAGCCCCTTGCGTGCGGTTTTTCCGCCGGAGTATGATGGGCATTGTGAATGAACCTCCAATACCCCTGGCGCGTCTTCTCCGACGAACCGGCTCTGGCCCCGACCGGCCGGCCGGTTCGTCGTCGTTTACGGGAGGTCTTTTGCCGCCATGACTCCGGCCACCAATTACACCCCACTGGACTCCAGCGTGCTGGTCCTGAACAAGATGTTCATGGCCGTCCACGTGATCGGCGTCCGCCGCGCCTTCTGCCTGCTGTGCAAGGGCCAGGCCGAAGTCGTCAGCGTCGAGGAGGGACAGTTCCTGTCCTACGACTTCGAGTCGTGGGCCGAACTGAGCGCGTTCCGGGCGGCCAACTTCCGCGAGGAAGAGGACGACTGGGTCCGCACGCCCGGCCTGGAGATCCAGGCCCCCCGCGTCATCCGCCTGCTGGAGTACGACAAGGTGCCCCGCCAGACGGTGAAGTTCAACCGCCGGAACATTTTCGCCCGCGACAACAACCAGTGCCAGTACTGCGGGCGGAAGCACGTCACCAGCGAGCTGAGCCTGGACCACGTCATCCCCCGCAGCCAGGGGGGCGGGACGACGTGGGAGAACATCGTGTGCGCGTGCGTCGGGTGTAACGTCCGCAAGGGCGGCCGCACCCCCCGGCAGGCGAACATGACGCTCATCCGCAAGCCGGAGAAGCCGAAGCGCAGCCCGGCGCTGAACATGAAGTTGAGCCAGAAGAAGTACCGGACGTGGTCGTCCTTCCTGGACAGCGCCTACTGGAATGTCGAGCTGAAGTGATTGGGTGACCGGAGCCGCACCGAAACGGGTGCGGCTCTTTTTTTCGCGCTCACTTCTTCGGCATGGTCGTCCACGGGAAGTCGTCGGTCCGGAACGGCACCATCGGCAGGCCGTCCTTGTTGTACACGTTCGCCACCGGGAAGTTCTTCCAGCAGAACCGCACCGCCACCGGCTTGGCCACCTTGTCGCAGGTGACGACGATGGTGTCCTTGTCCTGGATGACGGCCTTCGCCGGGTAGAAGTACTGGTCTTCGCCGCAGACGGTGAACCCGTTCAGGGTGCCGTACCGGGCCATCAACCCACCGCCGACGTTGTCGAACGCCAGCGTCACTTTGTCCCCGTCGGTCTTGGACTCCTTGTACGTCGGGCCGCTCCCGACCGCGCTTTTCTCGTAGGTCTTGGCAAGGGCGGAGCGGGCCAGTCGGTTGCCCACGGTCGTTTTGTCGCGGGGGTGGATGTCCAGCAGGTCGCCCACGTCGGTGATGACGGCCATGCCGACGCCCTTGAGCTTCTTCGTCGCCTCGGTCTGCGCTTCGCGGAGTTCGGCCCACGTCACGCCCTCGGCGTCGTTCGCGTGCCACGGGGCGAGTTGCACCAGGTGGAAGGCGATGTCGGTGCCCCACTTCGTCCGCCAGTCCTGGATCATGGTCCGGAACAGGGTGCGGTACTCGTAGGCTTTGCCGGCGTTGGATTCCCCCTGATACCAGATGGCCCCCTTCACCGGGAACGGCAACAGCGGGTGGATCATGGCGTTGTACAGCGACCCCGGCGTGTTCGGGCCGACGGCCTTCTTGTCTTTGGCGAACTGGGCGGCCGACGCCGTCGCGCGGTCGGCGTAGTATTTCAGTTCCGGCACGGCCGCCAGCGCCTCGACGCTGGCCCACGACTCGGCCGGGGTGCCGCCCCACGACGTGTGGATCAGGCCGACGGGCACGTTCAGCGCCTTCTGGAGGGTCTGGCCGAAGTGGAACGCCACGGCCGAGAAGCCGCCCACGTTGTCCGGTTTGCTGCTCGCCCACCCGCTGAAGTGCGTCAGGTCGGCGGAGTCGGTCAGCGGGGTGGTGCTGGTCTTCTTGGCCACGGTGAACAGCCGCAGGTTGGCGTTCAGCGCGCCGGCCTTGGCCCTGTCGGCGTCGTAGCTGGCGTTCAACGGCCACTCCATGTTCGACTGGCCGGAGCACACCCACACCTCACCGACGGCCACGTTCGTCAGGGCGACGGCATTCTTGCCGTTCACTTCCAGGCGGTATGTTGAGCCGGCCGTCTGCTCATCGAGCGTCACCTTCCAGTCGCCCTGGTCGTCGGTCTTGGCGGTGGCGGTGCCGGCCTTCATTTTGCCTTTGAGAAGGGTGACGGTCACTTCTTCGCCGGGGGCGGCCTTGCCCCACACGGGCAGTTTGGCCCCCTGTTGCAGGACCATGTTGTCGGTGAACAGCGGGTACAGCGTCACGTCGGCGCGGGCGAAGCCGGCGACGACAAGCACGGCGAGGACGGACCAGCGGCGGGAGAGCATGAGTCGCTCCGGAGTGGGAGAGGAGGGGGCGTCGGCGGGCGTCGGACAAGTTACCCGAACCGGGCGGAAGGGCAACGGTGGGCGCGTGAAAAACCCGCCGCCGGGCGGGAGAGATCCGGATCAAACCCGGTGTCCCCACGACACCGAGCCCAACCCGGACCTCCCTCCGCCCGGCGGCGGGCGTGTGCGGGAGGGGCGCGGCGGTCAGTTTTTCTTCGGCGGAGCGGCGGTGTTCGGCACCAGGATGCGGGTCACTTCCAGGTGGATCTCGGCCTTTTCGTTCGACCGCCCCTCCTTCACCTTCATCAGGTGGACGACGACCGGGGAACCGGTCTGAACCATACTCATGTCCGTCGCCCGTCCGCTGGCCGTCTTCACCGCGACCTCGCCACTCAGGTCGAACGTCACGTCCGTTTGGACCGTCTTGTACTTCGGGATTTTCTGGCGGACGGTGTGGTACGTCTGCGCGTGACCCGGACGGTGCGGGTTCGGCACACGAACCGAGCGAGTGGTGACGCCGTTAGGCACCTGTTGCGGCACCTTGATGGTGATCTGCGACCCAGACACCTTCGCGACCGTTCCAGTCACGTCTCCGGCGTTGAACTTCGTCACGATCACGTCGCTGGCGGGCTTGGTGTCGGAATCGCTCTTCGGAGGGTCTTCGGCCCGTGCGGCTGGGAACGAGACGGCAGCACCGGCGAAGAGGGCGAGGACGGAAAGGCGGGTCATCGCAGACCCTCGGGAGGAGATGAGGAGAGCAGCGGTGTTCGAGAATGCAACCTCCGTGCCAGCCGCGGAAATGGTGAAACACCGGCGATTTGCTTATGAAACTCCCGTACCCGGATGACGGATGTGGTCGAGGACCAATCAGCGCGGCCGTTTCCCGGCCACCCGGCGGAAGTTGTCGAGCATGGTTGCCAGCACGGTCTCCCAGCGGAACCCGGCGGCGCGGAACGGGGCGTTCGCCTGGAGACGGGTTCGCAACTCCGCGTTCCGCACCAGCCGCGTTACGGCGTCGGCGAAGGCGGCCACGTCCGTCGGTGGGCAAAGCAACCCGTCCATGCCATCGCGGATGATGTCCCGGCTGCCAGTCGCGTCGGCCACCACGCAGGCCAACCCGGACGCCAGCGCTTCGACCGTCACGCAGCCGAACGTCTCGGAGGCGCTGGGGAAGAAGAACACGTCCGCGCTGGCGAACGCGACCCCGAGTTCCGCCCCGGTCAGTCGGCCGGTGAAGGTGGCGGTGGGGGCAACCTTGCGGAAGCCCGCGCCGGCCGGCCCCTCGCCGATCACCAGCGCCTTGTGCGGCACCCCGTCGGCCGTCAGCTTGCGAATCGTCTCCGCCCACACCTTCAGCCCCTTCTCCCAGACCAGCCGGCCGACGAACGCCACCACCACGTCCGTCGGCCCGAACCCGTGCGCCGCTCGCCACTCGTCCGACCGCTTCGCCGGGCTGAAGTGCGTTTGATCCACGCCGAACGGGTTGATGACGAAGTTGGCATCCAGGCCGTTCCGCCGCAGTTCGTCGGCCATCGACTGGCACGACACGGACACCTCGGCGCAGCGGCGGTAGAAGAGGCGGAACACCCGCCACACCACCGGTTCGAGGAACCCGACGCCGTAGTGCTTGAGGTAGCTGGCGAAGTGCGTGTGAAAGGTCGTGACGACGGGAATCTTGCGACGGGTGGCCCAATTCAGCGCGTTCCAGCCGAGCAGGTCCGGGGTGGCGATGTGGACGAGGTCCGGGGCGAACCGTCGTACGTCCTCGCGGATGCCGGGCGTCAGGCCGAACGCCACCCGGTATGGCATGGTCGGGATGCCGATCGACGGCACGTCAACAGGGGTGGCGATGGAGGTGAGCGCGGGCTTGGAACTGGTCGGGGCGTACACGCGGACGGGCACGTTGTGCCGGACGAGGTACTCGACCTGGCGGATGCTGGTGAGCGCCACGCCATCAACGATGTCGGTGTAGTTGCCGGTGAAGAACGCGACGCGGGGGTGGGAGGACATGGCAGGGTAGTCCGCCCCCTCCGGGCGCGGACTTCTCCGAACCGCACCCGGAGGGAGCGGACTACCTATGATTCACGCCTGCTTCTGGGCGATGTCGTAAATCTCGTCGATGTCGAACTCGGCGTCGCTGCGGGTGAATAACTCGGCGATGGCGGCGCGGTGGGTCCGCATCTTGGTGCCGCCGACGCCGGCCGACCCGTAGGCGATGACGCCATCCTTGGTGGTGCCCTTGTCGAACGGCTCGACGCCCTCAATGCCCGCCGGCGGTTCGCCGTTCAGGTCGATCATCACTTCCAGCGTCTTGCAGGTGTCGCGGTGCTTCTTCGGCAGCAGCACGACGCCACCGGCCCCGGCCGCGACCACCAGTTCCCGGCCGTCGAGGGCCGCCGGTCCGTCGGCGCTGGTGGCGGTGGCGACGGCTTCCAGCGCGGCGTTCGGGTAAATGTTCCGCAGGCCGGCGCACACCGCCTCGGCCCGCTCCTTCTGCCGGCTGCCGATGCGGACGTGGCCGCCGTGCTTGGCCAGCAGCCGCGCCACCCGCTGACCCACCGGCCCGGTGCCGCCGAGGACGAGCGATTTGGTCCGGCTCAAATCCAGGTGTCGGGCGGCCGCGCGAACGGCCGCCGCCGCCGTGGTATTCGCCCCGTTGCTGTCCAGCATGACGGAGACGGTCAGTTTGTATTCGGGAATCAGCAGCTTTTGCACCGCGTCGAACAGGGCTTCCCCCGCTGCCAGGTCCGACCCGCCGACGAAAATGGCGGTGCGCTTCAGGTCCGCATGGCCGCGGGTGAAGATGCACCCCTGCACCAGCGGCTTGACGTTCTCCGGCGTGACACCGCCGTAGCTGAAGATATGTTGCACCCCGGCATCGACCGCGACCACCCGGTCGAAGACGCTGGGGTGCGGGTCGGTGTCCAGTTGCAAGAGGACGGAAGGCTTTTCCATTTCTGGAAGCTCTGAGGATGAGCGGAGAGCGGTGAGCGGAGTTGGCCCGCTCTCCGCTTGATGGCCGGTTACTTCGGGCTGAACGGGTGCTTGACAGTGTCCTTCGTGGCCAGGATGTCGTCGATCTTCGGGGTGCCGGCCATGGCGGACTTGATGGCCATCTTGGTGGCCTCGTAGTTGTACTCGAAGATCTTGTTGTCGTCGGCGGCGGCCCAGTGGATGAACACCCCGCACACGATCACGTACTCGTCCGCCTTGTCCTTCGGGATGACCCCCTCGGCGACGCTGTCGGCGACGGCGCGGGCGACGGCGGCCTGGGCCGGCCCGAACATCTGGACCGCCTGCTTGGCCCCCTTGATCGTCACCTTCGTGATCATCACCGTGGCCGGCTTGCAGATCAGGTTCGGGGCGATCACCGCCAGCAGGCTGCTGTGCCCCTGGCTCTGGGTGGCCAGGGCGTTGGCGAAGGCCGTGCCGACGGGGCCGGTCTTCTCGCCGATGAGCAGGTCGATGTGCGCGATCTCGTTGCCGTCGCCGACCAGCGCTTCGCCGA
This sequence comes from Gemmatales bacterium, assembly GCA_038247725.1. GTDB lineage: Bacteria > Planctomycetota > Planctomycetia > Gemmatales > Gemmataceae > JALHQU01. Next base: position 8,463 of record JBBRUO010000001.1, on the reverse strand, counting down.
TGAACATGGACATCCGAATTCTCCGTGGAGGGGTACGCGAAACCGTTGACGCGGTTGGCAGCATGGATACGGCCGCCCCGCCGAACGGCAACGGTCTTTCCTCCGACAGGCGACGACGGGTATCATCTTCTTTCATCCCACCGGAGACCCGCCATGCGATTCCCCCTCGCGTTGTTCGCGCTACTCGCCCTCCTGTCGCCCGCGTTCGCCCAGACGGCGCGGTACGAACTCGGCCAGCGACTCCGCCAATTCGAAGCGGCGTGGGAAACGGCCGACGACGCCGGCAAGAAGCGGGCGCTGAAGATCGTCCCGAAGGTGACGAACCAGTTCTTCTCGTTCCAGTTGGGCGAGGCCGGCCGGACACTCGACGACGCCCGCCACGCACTGACCAGTGACAAGCCCCGCACCGCCGAACAGCAGTGGGCCGATAGCCTGTACGCCGAGCCGGAGACGCGGGTGATCGACAGCGGCGCGAAAGAACTGACAGTGAAAGTGCAGGCGTTCTACCCGGTGAAGGCGGACAAGCCGAAGGGGCTGGCGGTGCGACTGACCCTGGGACAGACGAAGCCGGTGGAAGTCGCCGTGGGGAAACTGCCGCTGTCGGTGGTGATCCCACTCCCGCCGGTGCCCGATATTCTTCTGCGCACCGACGTGGAATTGAGGATCGAGTCGATGATCGCCGCGAGAGTCGCGGGAAATAAACGGGTCGCGGTGAGTCACATCACCGGCTCGGCCGAAGGTTTCCCGGCCGCCGCCAAACTGCTCGACGCCGGTAAGGAAACGTTGGCGAAGGACTCGCTCGAACTCGCCACTCTGAAGGACCGGGTCGAGTTGCTGAAAGACCTCGCGGGGGGCACGGTGTTCGAGACGGACTACCCCGCCGCGAAGCTGTTCACCGAAGCGCAGGAAATGGCGAAGCTCGGTGCCGCGAAGAAACCGTACTTCACACCCGACCGGACGGGGCAGTTCTGGCTGAGCGTGCCGACGGCGAAGTCCCGCACCGCCTGCCGGCTGCTGGTGCCGAAGGGGTTGGACGCCAAGAAGCCGGTGCCGCTGGTCGTGGCGCTGCACGGGGCCGGTGGGTCGGAGAACCTGTTCTTCGAGGGGTACGGCAACGGGCACATCGTCAAGTTGTGCGAGAAGCGAGGGTGGCTGCTCGTCGCACCCCGACTCGGCCTCGGATTCGTCGGGTCGCCGGTCCCCGTCGGCGAGATCGTGGACAAACTCGCCGAGCGCTACCCCATCGACCCGAAGGCGGTGTTCGTCGTCGGTCATTCGATGGGCGCGTCGGCGACGATCGAGGCGGCGCAGAAGTACCCCGGCCAGTTCGCGGCCGTTGCGGCGCTGGGCGGCGGCGGGCGGGTGAAGGCGGACACGGCGAAATCCTTCGCCGAGTTGCCCACGTTCGTCGGCGTCGGCACCGCCGACTTCGCCCGCGCCGGTGCGAAGTCGTTGAGCAAGGCGCTGACCGATTCCGGGGCGAAGCGGGTGACGTTCACGGAGTACGACGGGATCGAACACCTGGTCATCGTCCGCGAGGCGCTGGCCGACGTGTTCGCCCTGTTCGACAAGATCGCGACGAAGTGACTAACCCGCGACGCCGGCACGCTGGGCCGAATGCCGATCCACGCGCGTCCTTCACACCGCGCCGGCCGTCGTGTCCTACAATTGTGAAGACTGACTGATCCCTCCGCGCTGCTAGCCTGTCGCCATGACCGCCTCGCTCATTGCCCGCCCCGTTCCGCCGTCGAAGTGGCGGCTCCGCCGCTGGTGGGGCCGCTTCCCCCGGTGGACCCGCGCCGCCGTGCTCCTGCTGGGCGTGGCGTCGGCGGGGGTCGGCGGGTACTACTGGTTCGTCGTCCGCGAGCGGTCGGCCCAGCGGCAGCAGGTGGCCGCCGGGTGGTCCGACTTCGAGAAGGCGGCGCGGAGCCTGGACCCCGCCGGCATGAGGCAGGCGCTGGACGACCTCGCCGCCCTGCACCCGGACGACCCGCTCGTCGCCCGCCGCCGGCGGGCGCTGGACGAGGGCGACGCCGACCCGACCGACCCCAGCATGTGCGCCATCACGGTGCTGCGGCACGTCCGCGAGAGCCGCTGGGCGGAGGCCGAACGCGAGGCGGACAAGCGCCTGGCGCACGACCCGAACGACTGGGTGTGCCGGTGCGCGAAGGTGGCCGCCGCCTTCGCCCGCAACGACCGCGCGGCCGCGTCCAAGCTGCTCGACCGACTGCCTGACCCCGGCGGCCGGGCCGTGGGTATCAGCCCGGACGGGGTGCTGTTCGCCGTGCAACTCTACCGCACCGCCGGCCGCGACCCGGCCCCCCTGCGGGACTTCCTCCGCGGCGTCATCGTGCCCCGCCTGCGGGCCCTGGCCGCCGACGCCGACCCGCCGGCGGTCACGGTGAAACTGCTGAAGTGCTACCTGGAAGTGTTCCACCCGACCGAGGCGAACCCGCCGTCGCTGGCCCTGGCGGTGGCCGACATCGGCCGGCTCATCGGCACCGCGACGACGACGGCGGCGGCGGCCAACGACGTGCCCACGCTGGTGGAACTCGGGCAGGTGTGCGAGCAGCTCTTTCCGGCATTCGAGATGTTGCGGCGGGACGGGGCGATGACGGCCGACCAACTCGCGGCGGTGCGGAAGGACCACCACGAGCGAACCCGCGCCGTCTGGCAAGCCGTGCGGGATCGCGACCCGAACGAGGCGAAGGCGTACCGCGGCCTCGCCGACGCGCACCTGCGGGACGGCGAGATCGACCGGGCAACGGAAGCCGTCCTCGCCGGGCTGGTGGTGGCGGCCGACGACCCGCCGCTGATCGCCCTTCGCACGGTGCTGTGGCTCCGAGAGAACCAAGGGGAGGCGGCGTTCGCGGCCGTCGCGGCGGCGGCCGACCGCGACCCGACGAACGTGCCCCTGCAACTGATCGCCGCCGAAGCCGCCGCCGCCATCCACCGCAACGATTGGGTTGTGCAAGCGTGCCAGCGGGTGTACCGACAGAACCCGACGCACCCCATCGCTGCCCGCCTGGAAGCCCGCGCGCTCCTTCTCGCGGGAAACAAGCACGAGGCGATGCAGGTGTTGGTCGAGCGGATCGGTGAAGACCGCCTCTGTGAAGACCCGACCGCCGCCCGGTGGTACGTCCGCAGCCGACTGGAGGCGGTCGGCGAGGGGTTGGAACCGTTCCTCAAGAAGTGCGAGGAGGTGGCGGTTCGGAAGCGCGACCCGCTGCTGATCGCCGCCGCGCTGGCCGGCATCCTCGACGCCGAGTTCGACGCCGAGTGGTCCGCCACCGCCGCGCGGACGGCCGGCCGGTGGCTGGACCAATGGCCGAACAGCGAGCCGCTGCTGCGGGTCCGCGCCGCCCTGCTGGCGCGGCTGGCGGAGCGGGTGTTGCCGCCGTGGAACGAGACTCGCGTCCGCCCGGCCGTCACCGCGTATATCGAACTGAAGGGGAAGGGCGGGGACGACGCCGACACCGCTGCCGCTCTGGCGTGGCTGCGGCTCAAGGGCGAGCGGAATGTCCCCCGCGCGGTGGCGGACGCCGCGCCGCTGATCGCCGCCGACGGCCGCCGTGACCCGCTCACCCCCCGGCAACTGGAAGTCCTGGGCGCGGTGTACCTGGCCGACGGCCGCCTCGACCCGGCGGTGCGGGTGCTGGAAACGGTGGTGGGGGTCGCCCCGACGCCGACGGCCCGCTTTTGCCTGACCCAGGCCTACCTGAAACAGGGGCGGACGGCCGACGCCCGCGCGGCCTTCGCCGCCGCCCGCGTCCGGATCGGGCCGAGGACCGAACAGGAAGACGCCGACTACCGCGACACCTACGACGCCCTTCAACGGGAGAACCGATGACCCGATTCGCGCTGCTGGCCGCGCTGCTGGCCGCCTGCCCCGCCGTGGCCCAGCCTGCTAAACTGCCGGCCGAGTTGGAGAAGCCGCTGGAACTGTTCAAGGGGCAGAAGTTCGACGACTGCCTGGAGGAGTTGAAAAAGGCGACCACGGCGAACCCCGCCCTCCGCCCGCCGCGGGTGATCCTGGCCGAGTGGTTCGCCAAGGCCGGCCGCGGCCCGGACGCGCGGCTGAACCTGGAGCGGGCCGCCGCCGACGACCCGACGCACCCGGAAGTGTACCTGATGAACGCGAATGTCGCGTTCACGGAAGGGCGGGTGACGGACGCCCTGCTGAACCTGCGGCAGGCCCAGCAACTCGCCGCCGACGTGCGGTGGACGGCCGACCAGAAGAAACGGTTCCTGCTCGAATCCCGCCTCGGGCTGGCGGCGTGCTACGAGTCGCGGGGGGACTCCGCCGGCGTCCGCGAGGCGCTGCAAGCGGTGCTGAACGACGACCCGAAGAACGGCGGGGTGCGGCAGCAGTTGGCCGGAGCGGTGTTCGGCCTGGGCAAGCCGGAGGAAGCGTTCGCCGAACTGACCAAGGCGCACGCCGACGACCCGGCCGTCGAACTGCCCGAACTGCGGATGGCTACGCTGTGGACGGCGAAGGCGAACGCCACCGCCAAGCTGGACGAGGCGCGGGCACACCGGGACGCCGCCGAGGGGTGGTTGAAGAAGGCCGTCGCCGCCCACCCGAAGTCGGCCCGCCCGTTCCGCGCCTACGCCAACTGGCTGCTCGACGACGGCCGCCCGGACGCCGCCGCCCCTTACGTCGATGCCGCCGTCCAACTGGAGCCGACCGCCCGCGACACCCTCGGCCTGAAGGGCGTGCTGGCCCGGCACAAGAAGGAGTACGCCGCCGCCGAAGTGGTGTTCGAAGGGCTGTACAAGGACGCCCCGAACGACCCGTTCGCCCTCGGCAACCTGGCCCTCGTGCTGGCCGAGTCCGGGGACGCGGAGAAGCAGAAGCGGGCGATCAACCTGGCTCTCGCGCTGATCCAGCAGAACTCCCGCTCGCCCGACGCCGCCGCCGTCCTCGGCTGGTGCAAGCTGAAGGCCGGCCGCACCGACGAGGCCGAAGAGCACTTCAACGCGGTCCTCAAGGCGGGCGGCCAGTTGTCGCTCGACACGGTGTACTTCGTCGGCAAGATGATGACCGAGCGGAAGAAGTACGAGGAGGCGCACAAGCTGTTGAAGGCGGCGCTCGACGCCCGCGGCGCGTTCGTGTACCGCCCGGACGCCTCAGCCCTGCTGGCCGAGGTGGTCAAGCAACTGCCGACGATGAAGGACGACCCCAAGAAGTAGCCGTTGGCTGGGGAGGTGAGCCGCCGGCCGTCGGTATTCCCCCTCACCGCTCCTCGATCAGGAATGTCGGCACGGTGCTGCCGCCGCCGGCGGTGACGTTCAGCAGCGCCTCAGTGCTGACCCGTGTCAGGCAGCCGTGCATGTGCGTGCCGAAGGCGACGAACGGGTTGGTGTCCAGCATCCGCGGCAGGATTTGGAGCTTGCCGTGGTCGAACCCGGCGAACGGCTCGTAGGGCAGCGTCACCTTCTGCTGCACGACGTAGGGGACTTGCAGGGCCGCCTTCACCGCCTGCTCCCACGCCGGCTGATCCACCGTCCAGCCGAGTACGATTCCCTTGCCGCCGTAGTCGTCGTTCGGCTTCAGCACGAACCGGTCCTTGTGGGCGAGCACGAACGGCACGAGGTCGATGGGTTGGCCGTCGATGGCCGACTTCCGCTCGGCCAGCACTCGCGTCCAGGGGATGTGCTCGCGGACGGCGGCGAGTTGTTCGGCGGTGAACAGGCCGGCGTTCGCCTCATCCGACAGCACCGCGAAACTGGCCTTCTTGAACAGGATCTTGCAGCGGAACGAGTTCGACATGCACACCGCCCCGTCCCGCACCGCCCGCACCACCGGGTGATCCAGGCCGCCGCGCTCGATCAACTCGGAGATCAGCACCCGCTTGTAGATCAGCGTGATGTGGTACTCGCCGCACATCAGCTTGCCGTCGGTGTACTCCACGTCGCGGGGGTCCACGTTCCGCACGTCGATGCCCAGGCTGTGGAAGTAGTCGTAGAAGAGGACGAACTCGGAGAACGTCGGCACCTCCCGCCAGTCGAGGATGGCGATCCGGGGCGGGTCGTTTTTCGTCCCCCGCCACAGCGCGTAAGCGTCCAGCAGCGCGTGCAGGATGCCGGGCTTGTCCGGCACCGGCTTGCAGTCGAACTGCCGCTGGAACTCCTGGAACACCGGCATGGCGTAGAAGATGTCGGCGAGCGCGTCCGAGTACCCCGCGCCGGCCGGCGTCTCGGTGTTGAACTCGGTGAACTTCAGATCGGTCTCGGAGGCGAAGAAGCTGTCGAACCGGCTGGTCGGGCTGGGCGACCGGAACCCCGGCTCGATGGCCAGCAGTTCGTCCTCCCACGGCAGCAGCCCGAACTGCTTGCGGAACTCCGGGTCGGCCATCGCCCGGTCGTAGGCGGTCTGGAACGCCGGCAGCAGCACCTTCACCCGGTCGCGGAGGAAGGCGTACTGCGGGAGCGTCAGGAACCGGGGCCGCAGGACGGTGCAGATGGGGCGGGTGCCGAAGAACAGCCCCCGCGACTCTTGCAGCGCGGTGAGCCGCTCGTGCGAGTCGGCCGCGACTGTGGCGTCCGACAGCAGGTCGTGGTAGCGGGCGATCGGGTCAGGCATCGGCGGGTCCGATACGGGGCCGCGTGGCGAAAGGCGAATGGGACCGTTGTACCGGATTTCCCCGTGCCGCTGTTGCGAGTTCTTCCGCGAAACCGGACCGCGTACAATCCCCCTGATCCGCCCCGCCCCGAGGTCGCCCGATGCGCCCGCCCGACTCGCCGTTCGAATCGTTTCTGGAACCGGACGCCAACGACCCCGCCGAGCAACTGCCGCCGGACGACATCGAGGACTTCGTCGCCCAACTCAAGGACGTGGCGGACAAGTTGACCACCGACGGCGCGACGCGGGGGGACGCCAAGTTGCTCGTCAGCGCGACGAAGGAGTTGCGGCACTGTTTCCGCGTCTTCGCCAAGTACCGGGGCGTCCGCAAGGCGACCGTCTTCGGCTCCGCCCGCACCAAGCCCGACCACCCGGCGTACCTGGCGGCGGTGGCGTTCAGCCGCCGGATGGCCGAGGCCGGGTGGATGGTCATCACCGGCGCGGCGTCGGGCATCATGGAGGCCGGGCACGTCGGGGCCGGGCGGGACATGAGCTTCGGCCTGAACATCTTGCTGCCCTTCGAGAGCGGGGCGAACACGGTCATCAGCGGCGACCCGAAGCTGATGAACATGCGGTACTTCTTCACCCGCAAGCTGGCCTTCTTGAAAGAGTCCGACGCGGTGGTGCTGTTCCCCGGCGGGTTCGGCACGCACGACGAACTGTTCGAGACGCTCACCCTCATCCAGACCGGTAAATCCCACGTCTTCCCCATCGTGCTGGTGGACGAGCCAGGCGGCAGTTACTGGCGGGGGTTCCAGGGGTTCATCGAGAGCGACCTGCTGTCACGCGGGTACATCGGCCGACAAGACCTGAGCTTGTACCGGATCACCGATTCCGTGGACGACGCCGTCGAGGAGGTGTGCCGCTTCTACCGCGTGTATCACAGCATGCGCTACGTTCGCGGCGAGTTGGTGTTGCGACTGACCGAACCGGTGAGTGACGCGACGCTGGCGACGGTGCGGGCGGACTTCACCGACATCCTCAGCGGCGGCACGTTCGAGCCATGCGCGGCATTGCCGGAGGAGGCGAACGAGCCGGCCCTCGCCGACCTGCCCCGCCTGCGGTTCCGCTTCAACAAGCACGATCACGGCCGCCTGCGGGAACTCATTGATGTGCTGAACGCCGCCGCACCGTGATTCACCACCGCCCCAGAATCCTGTCGATGAGCCAGCAACCGCGGACGTGCGGGCCGGGGCCGCGGGCGTGCGTGAGAACCTGTTCGTCCTCGCAGCCGGCCTCTTGCAGCGCGTCCGCCAGGATCGGCAGGCGTTCGTATGCGCCGGATTCGTCGATGCCGGTTGCCAATCCGACGACGGCCTCCGTCCGCCACGCGGGATCGAAGGCCACCGGGCGAAATGGGTCCCCCGCCACATCGCGGAATTCGTTGGCGAACTGCTGCGCGATTTCATCGTGTCGCGTCTCACCCGCTCGCGCGGCGGCAATCGCGGCACCTGCCGAGGCGTAGATCAGCCAATATCTCGACAACTCGCCGACGAAGACTGTTGCCGCATCGCGCGCGGATTCGCCAATTTTGGATAGATATCCTTGCACGTTGTGAGGGTGTCTGGGCTTGGGTCGTCCGGCAATCGCCCATTCCGCAAAGGCGACGAAGAAGCTGCCGTCATCGATGGAAAGGAGAGGGCGAATCCGTTCGCCCCACCGGATGAGCAGCCACCGGAACCGCGACTCGTCGTCGCGATTCTTGCAGTGCCAAGCGATTTCGCGCGGGTCCGCGCACGCCAGCCACTCCTCTTCGGTCTCGAAGTGCATGACTGAAGCCCTCTCTTTTGTTGAATGGTTCGCCGCCCCTCCGGGGCTGTTGGTGTTTTCGCATGTGT